>JAJYKO010000615.1 GCA_021788565.1 Chloroflexota bacterium | reverse complement strand
CTCGCGGGTTCTGGGTTCTGGGTTCTGGGTTCTGGGTTCTGGGTTCTGGGTTCTGGGTTCTGGGTTCTGGGTTCTGGGTTCTGGGTTCTGGGTTCTGGGTTCTGGGTTCTGGGTTCTGAGAGCATGTTATATCAACGCAGAACTCAGAACTCAGAACTCAGCACCTGGTCTTACGCTATGGTTGCGCCGATGGACTGAAGTGCGCTGGCGAATACGGGCATCTCGGGGACGAAAGCCCGTGGGGGCAAGGATGCCAGGAAGACGCATGCCGCCGCGATGTCGTCTGGCTGGAGGGCCTTGTCCAGGGTCTCCCTGGTCGGCCGAACCTTCCGCTTCTCCATGAGCGGCGTGTCGGTCAGGCCCGGCATAACGACACTGACCCGGATCCCATTCTTCGCCTCCTCCATCCGTGTGGCGTGTGCCAGCCCGTTCACGCCACGCTTGGCCGCCTGGTAGCCGATCCCTGAGAAGTCCGGCCACGCAGCGGAGCAAGAAGATATGTGGATTATGAGCCCGCCGCCTTGCTGGCGCAGTTGAGGCAGGACCGCCATGGTGAGGTTGTAGGCACTGATGAGGTTAACGTTGATCAGTTCCTGCCAGTCCGCGTCGGTGATGTCGGCGAGGAGCCTGCGAGTGGTGTTGGTGCCCACCGAGTTGACCAGGACGTCCACCCTGCCGAATCGCTCGACGGCCATCTGCACCAGCGCCTGCGCGTCGGCCTTGATGGAGGCATCGGTCTTTATGTAAAGGATCTCGCCACCAGCTGCCGCCGCTTCCTTCGCCAATGTCTGCAGAGCTTCTGGCCGCCGAGCTCCGGCAACCACCTTGCAGCCCGCCGAAGCCAGGGCCAGGGCCGTGGCCCTGCCCATCCCGCTGCTCGCCCCCGCTACCACAGCTATCTGCCCGGAAAGGTTGCTCATCTCTCCTCCTCAACTACTTCATGTTTCCAAGCGGTCCATCACGCAGGTGCCGGTCACCTGGAATCGTTCAGTCGGTCGCACCGGGACGCCCCGCTGAAGCGTCGATTCCAGGGCTGTCAAATTGGGTGTGACGAAGCACCAGCCTGAGCCAATCAGATGATGCGTTCGGTTCCCTAGTATACCGCTTGACCCGTGGTGAGCGCGAAAGATAGAGTGGTAGGGTATTGCCGCAACTACGGTTTGAGGGGTAGGGGAGATGAACAAGCGAGAGAGGGTCCAGGCCACCCTAAAGGGGGAGCCGGTGGACCGCGCGGCCATCGCGTTCTGGAGACACTGGCCCGTGGCCGATCAGGACGCGGAGGCGTTGGCCCGAGCCACGCTGGAGTTTCAGCGCCGCTTCGACTGGGACTTCATCAAGGTCACGCCGTCCAGCACTTTCTCCATCGATGACTACGGGGCGAAGCACGCCTACCGGGGCCAAACGATCGGCGACAGGGATTACATGGAGAGGGTGATCAAGCAACCGGAGGACTGGGATCGCATCCAGCCGCTGGACGTAAAGAAGGGCGCTTACGGGCGGCAGCTCCGATGCCTGCGGATGGTGATCGAGCAGCGGGACCCGGAGACGCCGGTCATACAGACGGTGTTCAACCCACTCGCCATGGCCCGATTCCTCGCGGGCGACGAGGCGTACCTGGTTCACCTGCGCCGCGACCCGGAGCGAGTTTTACGCGCCCTTGCGGCGCTCACGGAGACCTGCGCGAGCTTCACCCGATCAGCCATTCTGGAGGGTGCCGACGGCATCTTCCTTTCCACATCGTCGGCGAGCTTCGACATGATGAGCGAGGAGGAGTATCTGCAGTTCGGCCGTCCATACGATCTTGAGGTTCTGGCGGCTGCCCAGGGCGGGTGGTTCAACGTCCTTCACCTGCACGGCAAGTATCCCATGTTCGCTCAGGTGTCAGGCTATCCGGTGCAGGCGATAAACTGGCACGACCGCACCACATGGCCGGGGCTGCCGGAGGCGGCGAAGCTGTTCCCGGGGGCACTTGTGGGTGGGATCGAGCAGTATGAGCTGCTCCACTTCGGGACGCCGGACGAGGTGGCGGCCCAGGTCAAGGACGCCACAGCTAACATGGGAGGGCGCCGGCTGATCGTGGCAGCCGGGTGCACCTACCCGCAAACGGTGCCGGAAGTGAACCTGCTGGCAGCGCGAAGGGCCGTGGAGCCATCTCCGGTTTCCTAGCTCCCACCCGCCATCGGCGCCAATCCCGTACTTGTGCCAGATGTAGCTAGGCGGGCGGCTTGGCCGGCAGCCGAGCCGCCCAATGCGGAAAGCTCATCGCGAGCAGAAGGCTGCTCGACAGTGCCCTGGCTGGAGAGGACGACCCCGTACTCGTCGTACTGATAGGTCTGGACAACGTTGCCACTGGCGTCGGTGAGGGCTCTAACCGATCCCAGGCCGTCCGTGTGGTAGACCAGGGGGTTGCCGCTGGTGTCCACGGCGAAGGCGAGGCCGAGGCCCCAGACGTACTTGCGGGTGCCGTCGTCCAGGAGGACCGGCAGGCTCGCGTTCACGTCGTAGAGGTAGCCGGTCTGGGTGCCCCCCACCGTCCTGCTCGCCCTCTTGCCGTCCCCGTCGTATGCGTAGGTGGAGCCGGTGCCACTGACACTCGCACTCTTGAGGCGGTTGGCCTGGTCGTAGGTGAAGCTGTCGCTGCCCCTGGCAGTGAGGTTCCCGTTGGCGTTCTCCGTGTAGGTGGTGCCGCCCACGGAGGTGATCCTGTCCGCCCTGTCGTAGGAGTAGGTAGTACTCCCCATGGCGCTCCTGTTGCCCGCGGGGTCGTAGCCGTACGTGGCGTCCCTCGCCCCACTAGTCGAGGTCAGGCGGTAGAAGGAGTCGTAGGAGTAGTCCCCATGTCGCCGAGCGACACCATGCAGGATGAAATTGGGGTGACGAGCAGGTGGCCCCGGGGGAGGGCGTTTTCAGGGGAGCTGGAGGTGAGCTGTAGAGGACTCTGGCAAAGGGATGACACGAAGCGTTCCACCACCGGTCGCTGCAGGACACGAGCTAACCCCGCGTTTCAGTACACATCCGTATTATCGCATGCAGCCGCTTCGGTAAGTCGCTCTCCTCCACCAATGAACTGGTTCCCTCGAGTCGACACTTAGTCGCACGATCTCGTTCCCTCCAACCGCCAGCCATTGCCCTCGGTAAGGACCGCCACCACTGGACATGAGCGTTGCTCCCAGTTCCCTCCTGCGGCATCGCGCTCTTCCCATACAAGTTGACTGTCCCACTGTCGCACCGGACGGTCCGGATTGTCGGGGGCACAGCCTGGTCGACTCTCGTCACACGGCGGCAAGAGTCGATCGGCGACGACCGCGACAGAGCGCACCGTTCGTCCGCTTCGGGCGCGGATTGAAGTCAAGAAGCTGGTAGCTACATCATCGATGCGGCGGCCCGACGGAGCGGGTTGGAGTGCGGCTTCAGCAAACGATGCCTCGACCAAGGTCGCCCGCCTCGGGCTGTGAGAGATGGCGAAAGCTACCACCAGGACGGTGAGGAACAATGCGCCTACGACAAGCCCTAGCAGCGCGACGAGCGTGATCCGCTTTTCGAGATCCTGCTCGTTTGTGTTGAGTCGCGAGCCCATAACCCAACGCCGAGTGAAGGGGTCGAGGCTCGCTCCCTGGCGCATCCGTGCCTCCAGCGGTCCGCGCATCTGCCGATCCGCGGCTACCCACCACGCTGCGATCTGGTGGCGCCACAGCAAGAGGGCGCCGTTCACGGTACAAAGCAGCGTGCCGATCAAGAAGCCGCCTATCCAGACGAATGTGCTCTGCACTACTTCTTACTCTTCATGTACCTAAGCACGTCAAGGGCGGTCTCGCACGTTCCGAGCGCAGCTGCTATCGGGGGCCCAAGCAAGGTCTTGAGGGCTTGATACTGCCATCGGTCAAGGCCGATGATCTGTGGCGTGGTATTCACCACGCCATGGAGCTCGCCCGGGATCGGAAGCGGAGCACGAATGGTTACCGTAGCACCCGCCTGCCCCCCCACCAGTCCGCGTTTTGAATCTATGATCGCGTCGCCGCCGATGGCGACGGCTTCTCCAGCAGATCCCCCGACGTTAAGAAACGGCCCTAGGAGATCAAAAATGCTCGCGAGATTCGTTACGCTGACGGAGGGGCCAGCACTAGCGCCCAATCCAATACCACCGCCGATCCAGTAGCTCGGCAGAAGGCCGTAGTTGCCCTGATCATCCAGGGCGATACCCAGCGATGCGCCGCCCGCCCATCCGACGGCCGAAATGGAGCTTCCGACGGAAACCCCGCAGGTCCAGAGGCCGGATGGATCTGTCCTGCCACAAGGGCTGTTCCAAACATATGCGTAGCGGTTCAGGGTCGCAGGCTTTCCACTCATGCCGCCGATAGGATCCCTCTCCATGAACCTCCCGCTCGTCGGACAGTTATCTTAACCAGGCCCATCGGCTCTTTAGGGGTTGTTAAGGAGCAACGACCTCCTGAAGGTAGAATGGGGATGCCGGTCCACCATCTAACCAACA
>JAJYKO010000614.1 GCA_021788565.1 Chloroflexota bacterium | reverse complement strand
GCTGCCCGGGAGGGTGGAGGCCATCACGGATGCGACGGCCTCGAGCTTCTCTCTCCTGCCGCAGGCGAACACGACGGGGAACTTCACCAAGGTGACGCAGGTGGTGACGGTGCAGATCGCCATGGACTTCGGGGGCCGCACTCCCCCTCTCGGTAGCTCCGCATCGGTATCGATCCAGGTGGAATAGCCGAGGGGGGACGATCTCATGTCCTACAAGTGGGCAGTCATGCTGTGTCTGATGCCGGCGATGACGCTGGTCACCGTCGACATGACCATAGTGAACGTAGCGCTGGCGAAGCTCGCCGCAGTGTACGGCGTGGACGTGGCCACCGTAGGATGGACAGTGACAGGCTTCGCACTGGCCATGGGGGTCGCGACCCCAATGGCGTCATTTGTGGAGACTCGGTTCACTCTGAAACGGGTCTGGGTTGTTACGATGGCCGTCTTCACGGGCGGATCGCTGTTGTGCGGGCTTTCGCCTGCCTTCTGGGTGCTGATCGTGGGACGGGTGCTTCAAGGCTCCTCTGCCGGGCTGTTGTTTCCCATGGCCATGAGCGCGCTGCTACGGTTCTTCCCGCCGGGCGAGCGAGGAGCGGCGATGGGACTCCTCGTCATTCCCATAGTCGCCGGGCCGGCCTTCGGGCCGACGGTGGGCGGGTACATCGTGACCTACATGGACTGGCGTATGGTGTTCTTCGTCAACCTGCCCATCGGTGTCCTGGCCGTGACGATGGCAGCGTTGCTGTTGCAGTCGGAACAGCCGCGGAGGGATGTCCACCTCGACGCGGTCGGCGCCGTTCTCTCTTCCCTTGGATTCGGCTCCTGCCTCTACGGACTCTCGATCGTGAGCCAGGATGGGTGGAACTCGTCGACGGTTCAGGGATTCATCGGTATCGGCCTTCTCAGCTTGATAGCCCTCTGCGCTTACGAGGTAACACAGGATGAGCCGTTGCTGGACGTGCGGTTGTTCGCGCTACCGCAGTTTCTCATCGGCAACGTGATGAACTGGGTGGGCTCTGTCGCGCTCCTCGGAGCGGAGTTTATGCTGCCGCTCTATCTGCAGAACCTTCGGGGGCTGACTGCGCTGGATGCCGGACTGCTGCTGATGCCGCAAGGCTTCGCTATCGGGATCTCCGCGCCGATGGCAGGTCGACTGATAGACAGGATCGGCGCCCGGCCTGTAGCAGTCCTGGGCGTCCTCTTGCTCACGCTCAACACCTGGGACCTGTCCCGCATCACGCTGGACACGTCGATGGATACCCTGCGCTGGCTCCTGGTGCTTCGAGGCCTGGCCCTCGGGTTCATGGCCACGCCACCGAAGCTAACGGCCCTGGAGTCAGTGCCCGAGCGGCTGCGGACGAGCGGTAGCTCGATGATCAACGCGATGCAAAGCGTGTTTCAGTCTCTGGGCGTTGCCTGGCTCGCCACCGTGGTGCAGACGCAAACGGCAGTGCACAGGGCGGTTCTCGGCTGGCAGGTGCGCCTGGATACGCTTCCAGGAGCGGCGGTGGGACAGATCAGTGCGGCTCTGCAGGCGAGAGGTGGGGTATCGCCCACCGCTGCCAACGCGGATGCCATCGCTCTCATGCTGCAGCAGGTAACCACGCAGGCGACGACGCTGGCCTTCGGCGACGCCTACCTCATCACCTTTTTCGCGGCGCTATTGGCGATACCGTTGGCCCTGATGCTTCCAGGTCATGGAACAATCGGAGCCAGTCAGGAGCCGGCCGTCGCCGCGTAGGCCGCTCCTATTCGCCGGCCAGCATGGAGGGGTCAACCTTGATATCGCCGCGTCCGGGTAGCAGGAAAGCCACCAGGATCGCCAGGACCGAGGCGACGAAGGTGATGCTGTAGGCATCATCGAACGCCAGCGTCGTAGCCTGCGCCGTGACCTGCTGAAGCATGAGAGCGACAGCATCCGCGTTGGCTGCCGGCGCTGGGAGGCCGCCGCCGGACTGAAGAACCGCGCTGATCTGCCCGACCGCTGCCCCCGGAAGCGTGTCGGGCCGCACCTGCCAGCTGAGCACGGCGGTGTGCACGATGCTCTGAGTCTGTACCACAGTCGAGAGCATGGCAACGCCGAATGACTGAAAGATGCTTCGCATGGCGGTGTTTAGCGAGCTGGCGTTGGTCCGAAGCTGCTCTGGCACTGAACCCAGCGCGACGAGCTGCGTTGGCTGGAGCGCGCAACCCAGGGCCACGCCACGTATCACCACAAGCCAGCGGATCGTGTCGAAGGTTGTATCGAGGTTGATATTCGCCATCTGCCACGTGTTGTACGACAGCAGCACGAAGCCGACCACTACCACTGCCCGTGCACCGATCTTGTCCACAAGCCGCCCCGCAATCGGGCCCGCGACAGCCGTCGCGACGCCTTGCGGCAGAAGCAACAGCCCGGTGTCCACCGCCGAAAGGCTGCGCAGGTTCTGCAGGTAGAGTGGCAGCATGAACTCTGCCCCGAATAGCGCGATGGTGCTCACCCAGCCCACGACGTTCGCGATGAGGAACTGGGGCCGAGCGAAAAGGCGCATGTCCAGCAGCGGATCATCCCGCGTCACCTCGTAGGCCGTAAAGACGGCCAGGCTCAGTAGCCCGAAGCCTATGAGCCCCTGCACCGTCAGAGAGTTCCAGCCGTCCTGACTTACCTGTGACAGGCCGTAAAGGCTGGAGCCGAATCCAAGCGATGAGAGGACGGCACCGACGGCGTCGAAGGGAGTTGATGTCTGAGGTTGCTCGGGTTCAAGCAGAAAGGCTGCCAGCAGCACGGACGCGACACCGATGGGAAGGTTGATGAAGAAAATCAGCCGCCAGTCCAGGTAGGTGACGATATATCCTCCGAGCGCTGGCCCGAGTGCCGGTCCGGCGACGAGCGGGATAGCAAACAGCCCCAGCGCCATCCCGCGTTCGTTCGGCGGGAATGCCCGAAACAGTGCGCTTATCGCCATGGGGAGCAGCAGGCCTCCGGCCGCACCTTGCAGCAGCCGTCCGATGACAAGCACCCAGAAGGCGGGAGCCAGACCGCACATCACGGATGCTCCTGTGAAGGTGGCCAACGCGGCTATCCATACCCGCTTCATGGTGAAGCGGGCCTCGATGAACGACGCCGCGGGTGTAGCGACGCCGCTCGCCAATGTGAAGGCAGTCAGGGTCCACTGCACGGTGGCCACCTCCACGTCGAAAACGGTCCCGAGTTTGGCCAGCGCCACGTTCACCACGGTGACGTCGATCAGGAAGACCGTGATTCCCGGCATCACGACCAGCAACATTGCCCACTTCTTTGCCATTATCAAATTCTCCCAGTATTCCGGCTCCTGGATTCTGTTCGGGTTAGGAGCCCCTACCCGACGCGGATGCTGACCGATGCTGAGCTACCGAGAGGGGGAGTGCGGCCCCCGAAGTCCACGGCGATCTGCACCGTCACCACCTGCGTCACCTTGGTGAAGTTCCCCGTCGTGTTCGCCTGCGGCAGGAGAGAGAAGCTCGAGGCCGTCGCATCCGTGATGGCCTCCACCCTCCCGGGCAGCGTCTCGTTCAGCGCATCCAGTTGAACCTGGGCTGTCTGGCCCACATGCACCCTCCAGCTCTGGGTCTCGTCGATGTTGGCGTCCACCCACAGCTGGCTCGGGTCCACCAGGGTGACCATCGTCTGGCCCACGGCGATGGTGCTGCCGGGGTTGGCCGAGCGGGCGACCACTATCCCAGAGATGGGGGACTCGACCTGGGTCACCTGGTTCTCGCTGCCGATGAAGCCGAGGATGGGGGTGCCGCTCTGGGAGACGCTCACCGTGCTGGGTAGGAGGATGGTGCCCACCACCTGACCCTGGCGCACGTGGTCCCCGACGTTGACGTCCACGCTCTGCACCTGCCCAGTGTTCAGCGCCTCCACCTGGATCATGGGGCCGGCCACCTGGGCGTTGTCGGTGGAGACGTAGAGCTGCTGGTTCAGCCAGTACTGGTAGCCAAAGTAGATCCCTGCCACCAGCACCACCAGCACGATCGGCAGGACCACAGTTCTCGGAATGCCCCGACGGCCCGGTTTTGTAGGGCCGCCTTCAGCCACGGGCTGACGGTTGTTTCCGCCAGGTTCCTCGGGGCGGTAAGGCGTAGTGACAGTCTGTTCTCTATTGTCTCTCATGGATCTGATTCCTCAAGGTTGGAGTTTGCGGTGGGGCATAGCGGAGCAGAAGCCGTTCCAACGATGTCGGCTGCGCAAAATGTCGTAGATCTCGATAGTTGGTTTAGTAGAGTGACTGTCCAACCGGGCGATACTTTTCGCGTAGGGCGAAATCGGCCGCAGACCCGATGCCGGAATTCCGGCCCAGTGCTACGTTGGGAGCAGAAAAGGACGGCCGATGAGGACCGTGCGGGGAAGGAACTATGTTGCAAAACGTGCTTGGCCGCGTGGAGACTCTGCGGCACAGATACCAGGGTATCGCCGCGAACTGGTTGGTCGCAGCCGTGGCATTCCTCATCCTGACGCTATCCACCGCCTGTTATT
>JAJYKO010000613.1 GCA_021788565.1 Chloroflexota bacterium | reverse complement strand
TTGGGGCCACCGGGCTGGATGTCCGACCAGGAGAAGATGATCCTCTCCCAGTTGATGCCGAGCTGGCTGGAACCGTCGTATCGGAATGCTTCGGCCGCGCCGAAACGTGGGGAGGACGAGGCGGAGGCCACCGGTGAAGCGGCAGTGAAGGCGGCTTGCGACGAATATTGGGGCTGCATCTGGGATGGCGGCGAGGCCGATCCTCCCTCCCACGCGAATCGGTCGTCATTGGACCTGCTCTGGACGCCGTAAGGTCCGTTGATCCAGGTCCTGCTCCCGTTGGTGAAGGCGGTCCAGTTGTCGGCCTTGCGCCACACCATAAGGCCGGTGGTCGTCTGCTGCAGGGAGTCGCCGTTGGCCCCGTAGTGCTCGTTCTCAAGGGGCTGGCCAGCCATATCAGGGATCTGGTCGGCCAGTGCCTTGAAGCCAAGCCTGAAGGCGAATGGTGAGGACTGGCCGAAGGAGATCTCAGCTGAAAGACTGAGAAGCATCAAGACCATCGTAGAAGCGAGAATGATCCGTCGCAAGAAGCCACCTCCACCGGAGAGACTCGGATCGGCTTTCTGAGCAGGGAAAATTGGAAGGGAACCCGGCAAGGAAAGCGAATGGCGCTAAACCATGGCCCAAGGCCAGGCAGAAGAGATGCTAACGGACGGCTCCGAGGCCGGCAATGACCAGAAAGTACTGTGGCCGCGGGCTTCACGCGCGCGCGTCCGCGTTTGGGCAAAGCCAGTAGCCGCAGGCTTCAACCTGCGCGTACCTGTCAGGGAGAATCCCACATCCCCGCAAACCCGCGCCCCTGCGAGCGGCGCGGCAGCGGGGAGGCGCTAGCCACGCATGGCGGCGGCTTCCATCTCCAGCATGCGCTTCTTCTGGGGAAGCCCCCCACCAAAGCCCACGAGGCTGCCGTTGCTGCCGACCACGCGGTGGCACGGCACTATGATGGGGATGGGATTGGCGGCCATTGCCCCGCCAACTGCTCGGAAGGCTCGAGGGGAGCCGGCCTCGGCCGCGAGCGCCGCGTAGCTGCGGGTTTCACCGTAAGGGATACGTGCACATGCTTCCCAGACCTTGTGCCAGAATGGCGGACGATCTGGAAGGTCCAGCGGAATGCCGGAGAAGTCAGGATGCTTCCCCTCCAGGTACTCCAGCAGCTCCAGGCGCACTTCGGGCCACTGGTCGTCTTCCTCCCGAGTCCCGCCCGGGTGTTCGGCGAGAAGTCGCTCCCAGGCCATGGCTTCGGTGGTTTGTGGTAGAACGACTCCTGCCAGACCCTTCTTCGTGATGGCTAGCCCGAGCCATCCCCAGCTCGACGGGAACACGGAAAGCGTCATGTCCATGCTCGAACCTCCCCACAGCCTGCCGTTGCCGAGGCGCACCGCCCTGGCGGCATCAATATATCAATAATATCAATATAGGGCCGGCTTGCGGAAGGCAAGAGGCCGAGGCGGTTCATTAGTGACGCCACGAGCCCTTTCCTGGCCGATTGATCGAGGGTACTCCAGGTGATACCATCTGCGGCGTGGGCGTGCATGAACTGGGTTCCTACGTCCGTCACGTCTCGCACAGGGGGGCCTTAGTGGACGGAACCTTGCCCGGCACACCGCCGGCAACGAGCAAAGCGGCCGTGCACGGAGCTGCCGGGGCCTCAGGTCGTTTGACTCGGCTGCTTCCACGCGGAATCCGCGGCACGCAGCTGCTCCTGCTGCTGACCCTGCTCGTTCCGCTCCTGATGGTCCAGGCCGGCATCTACTACAGCTGGTTTCAGACTCGGCGAGATGCGGAACTGCAGGCCAATCTTGAGCTGGCACGAGCCGTCGCTACCAACTTCGATGCTTACGTCAGAGATATCGCCAACCAGGAGCTGGCCATCGGTATCGCCTTCTCATCGACTGGCCTGTCGACGGATCAGCAGGGAAAGCTCCTGGTGGCAAGCGCTCAGCAGTATCCAGCCATCCGCTACTACAGTTGGGTTAGCCCTCAAGGGCTGACCCTTGCATCCAGCGACCCCATGGCGGTCGGATTCAATGCGAACTCCCTGCCCTACTTTCGGGATCTCGCCCGAGGCAAGCAGTGGGTTGTGAGCG
The DNA here is from genome assembly GCA_021788565.1 of Chloroflexota bacterium. The sequence goes on along the minus strand of JAJYKO010000613.1, from coordinate 2,411 downwards.
ACCTCATCGCAGGCGAAGCATCGGGCGACGAGACTTTTTTCGTGGGTCGCGCCGCTCGCGACCAAAATGGAATTGCACAAGGCATAGTGTTGGCGGCCATCGACCCCACCAAGCTTAATTCCTCCCTTCTAATCCAGCGCTCGGGCGATGCATCCTTCGCCCTGTTCGACCGTCATGGAATCATGGTCTATCGGGATCCCGAGACGCCGTCCTGGGAGGAGCGAGTGAGGATCGGTCACGATCCCAGTGTCCTCAAGGCACTGGCAGGGGAGGAGGCCACAGCCACGGTGATCGGAGTGGGCGGAGAGGAGAGGATAGGTGCTCGAGTCCCCATTCAGTCCATCGGGTGGGCGGCCGGTGCTAGCCGCTCAGTCTCCGGCTTGATGACTCCCCTCGAGGCTGATCTGGCCGGTTACGCGGGCGTCTCCGTCTTGGTGACACTGGCTGCTGCCATCGGCGCATTGATTATCGAGCGCAGGATCACCGTTCCGCTGAGAAGGCTGCGCCAGCATGCGCTGGCCATTGGAAGCGGCGAATTCGGCCACGAGGTGATACCGGATGGTCCGGCGGAGCTCGCGGATCTTGCCGGCGCCTTCAATCGGATGGCCGCTGAAGTTCGGCGTCGAGAGGAGGAGCTCACGGAGGCGGTGAGCATGCGAGATGAGTTCTTCTCCGTGGCCGCTCACGAGTTGAAGACACCCATCACGAGTCTGCGGGGTTTTGCCCAACTGGCTATTCGCCAGCTGGATAAGGAGGGCACGCTGGACCCGGCGCGCGCCCGCCAGGTGCTGCAGGTGATCGATCAGCAGTCGAGGAAACTCTCGGATTTGGTGACTCAGCTACTGGACGCTTCGCGCCTCGAAGATGGCCGTCTCATGCTCAATAAGGAGCCCACGGATCTGGTCGAGTTGGTGCGAGCAGTGATGTCTTCTGTTCAAGGCGGTACCGAACAGCACGAGATTACCCTGCATGCGCCGCCCTCGCTCACCGTCGTTGCCGACCCGTTGCGCCTGGAACAGGTATTCACCAACCTGTTCGATAACGCCATCAAGTACAGCCCGCTGGGCGGCGAGATCGAGGTGCAGGTTGAGTCTCCAGATGGTGAGGCGGCACGTATCTCCGTCAGAGACCATGGCATAGGGATACCGGAGGAGCGGCGTGCCAGGATCTTCGATCGTTTCTACCAGGCCCATGGCAACAACTACCTGGGAGGAATGGGGCTCGGACTTTACATCAGCCGAGAAATAGTCGTTCTCCACGGCGGCGAGATCAAGGCGGACTTTCCGGAAGACGGGGGCACTCGCTTCGTGGTGAGCGTGCCACGAGGATCTCCGACCGCGGCCAGCAGCCCACAGGCCAGAACGGAGTAGCCTCGGATAGAAGGCTTATCCGTCATCCTCTTACAGCTTCATTCGCGAGTTGAGCTGACTAGTAATTGCGTCAGTGGCTACGTTTGTTGGCGTTTTGGGCGCTTTTGTCGTATAATTAGCCAATGAGAGTTAACGCCCCCAAGCTGTTTCGGGCTGCTTCAGTCCGGAACAGTTTCGCTGAGATCCTCGGACGAGCTCACTCCGGCGGCGCGATCTTCATCATTCAGGGGCCAGACATTCGCCGCGTTGCCCGTGACGCTATCGGCGGGCTCACCGGGCTGCTAGAACCCGCGTGCGAGTGCCGGCCCACCTTGAGGTAACGCGATGGATGTAGGAATCGTCAGGCCGGTCAACGTCGAAGATGAGATGAAGAGCTCGTACCTCGATTATGCCATGAGCGTGATCGTGTCGAGGGCGCTCCCCGACGCCCGTGACGGCCTCAAGCCCTCCCAGCGTCGTATTCTGGTCGCCATGCACGACCTGAACCTGGCCCCAAATCGCGCCCACAGAAAATGCGCGAAGATCGCGGGCGATACTTCCGGTAACTACCATCCCCACGGCGAGGCGGTCATCTATCCCACTCTTGTCCGCATGGCCCAGACCTTCAACATGCGCTACCCCCTCATCGATGGGCAGGGGAACTTCGGCTCCATCGACGGCGACCCGCCGGCTGCGATGAGGTACACCGAGGCCAGGATGACCGCGGTGGCTGTTGAGATGATGGCGGACATCGAGAAGCAGACGGTGGAGTTCGCCCCCAACTACGATGGCACCAGGCAGGAGCCCGTGGTCCTACCTTCGCGCTTCCCAAATCTGATCTGCAACGGCTCCGCGGGCATAGCTGTGGGCATGGCCACCAACATCCCGCCCCACAACCTGAACGAGGTTGTGGATGCCATTATTCACCTCATCGACAATCCGGAGGCCCCGGTCGAGGAGCTGTACAACTTTGTCAAAGGCCCGGATTTTCCGACGGGTGCGCTGATCCTGGGCACCGAGGGGATCAAGACAGCCTACGCCACCGGCCGCGGGCGAATCGTC
>JAJYKO010000612.1 GCA_021788565.1 Chloroflexota bacterium | reverse complement strand
TCCTCGGCAACAAAGGCAAGGAGAAGATGAGCGTGAGCTCGGTCCTGACGATGGGCGCCCTCACCTCTGACTGGCACGCCTACAATCTCAGCTTGGACGAGCTGCCGAACGTGGCGATGAAGATCGCCGGGCTGAAACTTGCGACCTTCGACGGTGAAATCCCAGCCGGTGAGGCCAGGAAGGGCACCGCGGTAATCCCCATCCCAAAAGATGCTAAGGGACTTGGGTTCGCCTTCTCTCCCATGAACACGGCCGACATCTTAAAGAACGAGCCTCCTGTGTACGTGGGACTCGGGATCAAGGGGGATTTCTCCTTCCCCATCATCCCGGATAGCGTCGAGGCGTTCAAGGCTGGAACGACCTATAAGGTGGGCCAGGCAGTAAAGGCGCCGAAGCGAGGCGTAGCGGTTCAGGTCAACGGCGCCATGGAGAGGACCCAGTCGCTGCCGAACCTTCAGATCAACGTGGCCGACAAGTATGTGCTCGTCGACGTCACGACCCGTCTCTTCGGGACGACGAGCCCCATCATACCCGACAAAGAGTTCAGCCTCGTGGACTCCGGCGGCAAGAATTTTGGAGGTTATCTTCATACGGTCGACGCGACTCCGCTCCTGACGGCAGATAACCTCCGGTACTACTCCTCGGAAAACAGGAGAGGAGTACTGGTATTCAAGGGCCCGCGGGATGCCAGGGGGCTGAGGCTTGTCTTTTCGCCGTCCCCCGACGAGAAGATCGAGTTCGAACTCGGGACCCTTTCTCAGATGACCTCTGCCCCCACCAGTGGAGGAGCTCCTGTCGTCGCGCAAGTCACGGCCACGACTGTGGCCCCGCCGAAACTCGCTGATTCTTCGGTCCTGCCCGCCGAGCTGAAGTCGATACCGATACCCCCAGGCTTCAAGGTGGTGGATGGTAGCGTGAGCCGCTCCACCTCCCATGGGAAATTCAAGGAGGCGGTGGCCCAGTGGTTCGGCAAGATGGACATCAAGGACCTCAAGTCTTTCTGTAACGACAAGCTGGCCACGGATTGGGATCTGAACGACGAAGACGACAATGCGGGATACATCCAGAACGACTACATCAACAAGAAGGACGGCAGCCTGGCCCTCTACATCAATGCCGAACAGACCGACAAGGGCACGACGCTCGACATCCAAGTCGAGCACGATTAGCGGCGACCTAACAGCGGTCGGCGAGGACGCCACGGCCGGACCGTGGCGTCCTCGCCGAGAAAGGGCAGGTGTATGGATATCAACCTCGGAGACGAACGGATCGTAGAGTTGCGGGCAACTTACGCACCCAACCAGATACGTGGGAAGGCTCTGGTCAAGCGGGCCGAGGCGTTTGGCCAGATAGCCAAGCTCTTCCAACGGCCCAAGCCTGAGGACATAGAGATCGTGCTCACCCAGCAGAGGTACGAGCCCTTCTGGGTTGCGTCGGCATCGGCGCACTACTCCTACGATCGGCAGCACACCTATCGGGTGGACGCTTCTCCCGAGGTGCGGGCGGTCACCATATTGGGGCAGAGATACGAAGTGGCGAACGAGCACGACCCCTTCTTCGAGTTGCCGGGTATCGAGCACTGCGAGGAGAAGTTGCAGGCCAGGTTGACCCTCAACGCTGCGGACGGCACCGAAGCGGACGTGAGCAAATACCTCGATTACCCGAAGGTCGAGCTGGCATCGGCAGGCGATCTGGAGAAGGACGGCGCGATGGTGGTTCCTCCAGAAATCCGCAGCTCCTTCGTCGTCAGGAATCTGGTCTCGAAGCTCATGCGGACCTTCCAGGCCGACCGCATATACGAGGAGCGGATCGACGTGGAGGAAATCGCTCTGTACTACCGCCCTGTTTACGCTGTCGAGTACGAGTGGAAGGCAAAGAATAAACGACAGGTCTTCGAGTTCGACGCGCTGACCGGAGAATCCAGGGCAGAGGCGGGCGTGATAAAGAAGCACGCCAAGCGCATCCTGGACATGGACGCCCTGTTCGACATTGGCTCGGACACCGCCGGCATGCTGGTGCCGGGAGGTGGTGTCGCCGTTAAGCTTGGTCGATTGGCGGTGAGGAAGGCCCTTCGGTAGAGCCGAAGGGCCAGGGGGCAGGGCTGAGAGACGTATCCGCCCTGGCGAGGGTACCCGTCCTCCTAGTATCATTCAAATGCTGCTGAGTCCAAACAGCGCGATCCGACCAAACGGATCGCGCTGTTTCGCAAGGGGGCATCAGCACCGAAGTCGCGGGGAGGCAGAATGGGACATTCGTTCGTGGAAAGGCTTGCCCAGGGGCCCCTGCTCCTGGACGGAGGGGTCGGCACGCTGCTGGAATCCCTCGGCGGGCCAGTGACGCTCTCGCTGGAGCTACTCAATTTGAGCGATCCGGCGCGCGTGCAGCTGGTCCACAAGCGGTTCATCGAGGCCGGCGCCCAGGTCATAACCACCAACAGCTTTTCCGCCTCAGCCTTTGGCCTGCGACCTTACGGCGCCGCCGACAAGGTTCGGGAGGTGAACAGGCGAGCAGCCCGTCTCGCCCGCGAGGCGAGGGAACTGTTGGGGGTCGACGTCCTGATATCGGGCAGTGTGGGATCACTCCGCGAGTACATGGAGGGCACAGGCCTGGGCAACCTGACGCCGAGTGAGGCTCGCGCGGCCTTCGACGAGCAGATCTCAGCGCTGGTGGAGGGCGGAGTCGATCTGATTGCCCTGGAGACCTTCTCCGACCTGAACGAGATGCTCCTTGCGCTCGCGGCGGCTCACTCCGCCTGCGACCTGCCGGTGGTGGCCATGATGGCCTTCGACGATGATGGCCGGACCGCCCTCGGTTTCACGGCGGCGGACGCGGCCGTCGCGCTTCGGGACGCTGGGGCGACCGTGGTGGGAGCCAATTGCGGGACCGGCCCGCGGGCGGCGATCAACGCGGTTCGGGCGATGGCAGCGGCGGCACCCGGTCTGCCGCTGGCCGCGATGCCAAATGCCGGCATGCCGCACCGCTCCCACGGGCGGCTACACTTCCCGACTGGCACGGAGTACGCGGCAGCCTTCGCCCAGGAGGCGGTGGCTATCGGGGTACGCCTGGTGGGTGGCTGTTGCGGGATGGGCCCCGAGCACATCGCCGCGATGGCAGCCGTCCTGAAGCCGGATGGCGCAAAGAGCGATCCCAATGCCCGAGCCGCGGTGGCGGGGCCCACCCCGGTGGAGCGGATGGGCGCCACGGTGGCCGAGGCGCGGCAGGAGGTGTCGGTGGCCCAGCCCGGGGGAGCGGGGTCTGTATTGGGCACCAGGATCCAGAACCAGCAGTTCATCATCTCCATCGAGATGCACCCGCCGCGCACCCATCTGATCGGCTCTTTCCTTGAGGCAGCCCGGGAGTACCGTGCGGCCGGGGTCGAACTGGTGAACATCGTGGACAGCCCCATGGCACGGGTCCGGATGGATAGCCTGATGGCCTGTGCCCTCGTACGGCAACAGGTGGGGCTCGAGACGATCACCCACCTGACCCCGAGGGACCGAACACTGCTCGGCCTGCAGTCGGAGTTGATCGGTGCGCATGCGCTGGGCGTGCGCAACATCCTCTGCGTGACCGGCGACCCGCACCAGGGCAACCTGACCCTGGGGACCGCGAACGTATACGACGTCGACTCCATCGGCATGATCCGGCTGCTGGCGGGATACAACCGAGGCGTGGACGTCAGGGGCAACGACATGGGCCAGCCCACGCAGTTCCTGATCGGCGGGGCGCTCAATCCCAACGCGCCGGACCTGGAGTTGGAGGTCGAGCGTTTCCATCAGAAAGTGGAGGCTGGTGTCCACTACGTCATGGTGCAGCCGGTCTGGGACCTCGACCTGCTGGACAGGCTTATCGACCGGCTGGGACGGCCGAAGGTACCGATAATCGCTGGCGTCTGCCCGATCCACTCCTATCAGCACGCGCTGCTGCTGCACAACGAGATCCCGGGTATCCGCCTGACGGATGCGGTACTGGAGCGGATGCGCAACGCGGGGGCGAACGCCGAGCAGGAGGGGATAGCCATCGCCAGGGAGTTGCTGGCCGCCGCGCGGGAAGTCTGCCAGGGGGCCTACATCATGCCCTCATACGGGCGGCACTGGATGGCGCTCAAGGTCATCGAGGAGTGAGTGCGGGAAAATCGGGGTGGCAGAGGAGTGCAGGGTACGATGGATAGGGTGAGGACGGAGCGACAGGCGAGGCTGAAGGCGCTGCTCAAGGAGCAGATCCTGGTGATCGACGGTGCCACGGGCACCCAGATCCAATCCAAGAAGCTGACGGCGGCGGACTTCGGCGGCGCTGAGTTCGAGGGATGCAACGAGTTCCTCAACATCACGCGCCCCGACGTCATCCTGGGCATCCACCGTGACTACCTCGAGGCCGGCGCCGACATCGTCGAGACCAACACCTTCGGCTCCACGGCTCTCGTCCTCAAGGAGTACCCGCCGCTCCAGGAGCGAGCGTACGAGATCACCCGACGCGGGGCCGAGCTGGCAAGGCAGGCCGCG
>JAJYKO010000611.1 GCA_021788565.1 Chloroflexota bacterium | reverse complement strand
TTGGCCGGCGAGTTCTTCGTGAGCGTCCGCAGGTCGCCGCTGTCCCATGCCTGACGGAGGACGGGAGAGAGGATGTTCCCCTCACGTGCCATCACTCTGAGGGCCGACGAGAACTCGGGCTCAAGGATGAGAAGCCGCTTGTCATTGACACCAGGGTCCTCCGTGACCGTCTGGTATCCGGTGACGCGGCCGGCTTCCCTCACCTTTTCTTGTCTCTCGATTGGGTCCCGAACCTGGAAGATGACCCCTTCGCCTGACGATAGGCCGGACAGGATATGCCCGGCCGCCCACTCAGGGTCCGCGTGATCGAAAAGGCGCTTGATCTGGCCCCACGACGAGCCCTTGCGGGCCTTCGAAGTGGCCCCCACGAGGAGCGTAAACAGATTAAGCGCGTGCCGGTCGGCCTCAACAGCGAAGTGCGGTCCTCTCCCGATGCAGTTACCGAAGGCCGTCAGCAGTTGAGCGAGTAGCGCGACCGGGTCAGCCTCTGAGTTCTCCGAGATGAGGCTGACCAGCTCCCCGGCTAGGCCGCTGAACGCTTCCCGCGCGGGAGGCTCAGGCCAGGTCGGAACGGGTATGGTGTCGGCGGCATCTCGCTTCGCGGCTTCGCGACCGGCAATGCTCGCGACGATGCCGGCGACTTCGGCCTCCGGAAGTGGCGGGGAGCATTTCCGGACGTTGAGCGCTTGGCAGAGTTCGAGGGCCTCCCCTGCCAGGTATCCCATCGCGAACAGGCGTCCGGCTTGGCGAGTCAGGAAGTCGTTGCGCTGACCTTCCGGCACCAAGGTGCCCGGCGCCAGTCCCGGAGGGGCGTGCCCCCGTCCACCGTTCTTGCTCGCCTGTTCGACTGCGAGGGGAAGCGGAGCGAGAGCCAGTTGCCAGGGCGCACGGCCGGTCTCTCTGTCCCAACGGTAGCGGTGGCCCGACGGGTGAACGGACGGGGGTGCGACGATGTAACCGCCGTCGGCCCGCAAGTCGAGGGAGGGAGCAAGCCGCACCGCGTTGCGGAGTGGGTGACCTGGTGCGACGTAGAGCAGATGATAGCCTTTGCCGGTCAGGCTTCGGGGCGTCCTGGTGTCCCCGCAAAGCTCGGCGACCGCCGTTTCTCCTTCCGGGCCGTCAACGTCTAGGGCCACGAGCCCGCTGATTGCACCTGTGGCTACGCCGACGTTTGCGTGCGGCCATTCAGTCCACCAGCGCCGCACCTGCTGAAGGTCGGTCGTGGCGCCCTTCACGCCGTTGGTTATGCGGGGATGCTTGCCGGGGCTTCGGCATGATGGGCCGCATGAGCAGCCCGCTGGCGCGGGGCTATGCAGCGGAAGCACGGCCCAACCGCGCTTCGCATACCAGAGGGCCGCGCGCAACATGTCGGTCCCGGCCGGGGCACGGCTGGACAGTCCCTTGAGATTTCTGGCTACCTGCTCAATAATGCTCATACAGTCAGCGCCGTATGTTCGCCGAGAGGCGTCATGCGCGCGGGCTCAGAACGAGCGCCTCGTGCGCTTCTCTTCCGAAGTCGCTCCCGCCTGTCCGCGAGACTGTCCGGGGGCGATTTCGTTTCTTGGCTACCGAGCCAGCCTAGGCCGTCCCAGGTGCTAGCTGCTGCTGCGAGCCGCTCTCCGCCCCGCCGTTCAGCGGAGGCAGGGCGTTGAGCTGGCCGCAGTACGGACACTTGACGACCGACACGCGCTTGCGGCGCGCTTCTGCAATGTTCATTTCTCGCTTGCAGCTGGCGCAGGGGGCGAGGTCTCGGGCGGCCTCTTGCTCCCGCAATGCCTTCTCGCGTTCCTGTTGCTGCTTGGCTAGTACGATCCCCAGGATCGCGAGCCCCGCAATGAGGATCGCGGCCGCAGCCCCACCGCCGTCGCCGCCACCTTCTTGCTGCTTGCCCTGAGGCGATGCCAGCGGCTTGGGGGGCGCCGGCGGTGGTAGAGGAATCCCGTCGAGCACGTCGCGAACGGTCGCCGCGTCGAGCTGGTGCACCCAACGCAGATGACCAGCGAGTCCCTGGCCACTGAACATCTTGCCGCACTTGGGGCACTTGCGGTTCTTGGCTCGCATGTCCACCCGCTCAAGATACCGTCCGAGCCGCGCATGTCAAGCTGCTTGTAGCTGCTAGTTGGACGGAGGTCTCGCTGGGCTGTTCCGGCCGCCTCGTCGCGAGCTGCCATGACGCATGTCTAGCTGCTTACCCGCGCCTCCGGCAGCGAGGCTCCCCTGAGCCGCTCCAGTGACGCATGTTTGCGCGCGGGAAGTCACCGTCAACGAGCGTGGGGGGTTAGACACTAGTCGTCACGTTCAGGGAGCTGGCCATGACAAAGGATGAGTGGCGGCGGCTTGTCGGGCACATCTACAACCGGTCCATATCTCCGGCGTTCGCCAGAAGGGTGCGTCGTCTTGACCCGTTCGAGTTCTTCGAGCGCTACCCGTGGGGAGTGAATCGCCTGACCCGAGCCGCGCAAGCTCTGCGCTTCATCGAAGACTACTTCGATGACGACGACGACCTGACGAAGTCGTTGACGCCGTCATTCCTCACGGAGCTACTGGATTCGCTCGCCGAAGGGCTACGCTGGAACGAGCGGCTAGTAGTGGAAACGGGCGTTTCAGATGCCATCCAGAGCCACTTTGCTGAGATCGTGGACGGGATGGATGCCGACGACATGCCCGAGGAGGACCTGTCCGTGATGCGTCTCTCAGGGGCCGCCGACCCCCGCGAAGAGTTGAGTCTTCTGGTTGAACGGGTGAAGCGTGAGAAGGAGTTGATCCTCAAGCGTCACAGTGAAGGTGGATTCTCCCTCTCACTGCGCACCACGCGCGAGCGCGTGGAGGAGAAGAAGAAAGGAGTACCGTCGGGGCGAGAATCGGACGAGGAAGGTCCCAAGAAGCGCTGGCTCAAGGGGCTCGGGGGCATCTTTCAAGGTGCGATGCTAACCATTGTGGATGCCACCCTCGTAGCGGGCGTGTGGACCGTACCGGTGCCGCTGGAGACCAAGACCGTCGGAGCGGTGGTTTCGATGACCAGCGGGATTGGCAGCATCCTGACAGGCTTAGGAGATCTCCGGGGAGAGTAAAGACACGGACAATCCCACGCGGGGGTGACTCAAGTGGCGAAGGCGCGTGTTCCGGTACCGGATGAGTTGGCGGCCGACGTGCTCTACCTGGCCAACCGGACATGCTGTGTCTGCAACGAACCCGGCCGGGTGGTCCAGATACACCACATTGACGGTGACCCGGCGAACAACACTATCGCAAACCTAGCTGTGCTGTGCCTCGAATGTCACGACCGAACGCAATTGTCCGGCGGGTTTGGTCGTCAACTGGACGCGGCGCAGGTGGTACGATACCGGGACGCTTGGTTCGAGCGCGTGCGCGACCGTCGGGAGCAAGCAGACCGCCTGGCCGCTGCGGCCGGTACCGTAGTGGTGCCAGAACCGGTCGCGAGCGTCGGGCCGCCTCCTCTCCCGCCCCGGGAGGGGTTAATCACGTTCCTGAACTCGCTTCCGCCTCTTCGTCGCTTGGCCTACACTGCGGCGGCGCCGGGCGAGACCACAGCGGGCATGATGGAGGCCAGCTACCTGACGATTCAGGTTCTCGAAACGGCTTTGCTCGGCCTCGCGCGGTTCTACCCCTATGGGCACTTCGGCGGCGAGGACCCGCGCAGCTACTTCGGGGAGCTGATTTCGTCCCGGTTCCGCTGGCACCGGTACCACCACAGCACGGAGGGGGAGGGCTTCAGCGGCACCATCGTGGGGCCGCTCGCCTCTGGCGACGTGATCGCGGACGTAGAGCGCATGATCGAGGACATGGCGACGTCCCTCTCCCTAGGCTTCCCGGAGAGGGAATTCAACTGCGATGAGTGGCGTCGCCAGTGGCACGGCCTTGATGAGGAGCGGAGCCGGGCCGCAGACCATCCAGGCAAGACGTATGTCGAGGACCCGAACGATCTGGACGGACCTGCACGCGAATGACGCGGCAATCAGCGACCGAGGGGAGCCATGTCCGACCTTCCTACAAAGCCAACGTCCCAGACACCCGGGGAGAGTGACTATCGCCACCAGCTCGTGATCTTGGAGCAGCAGTCGCAGACCAACTTCGACAAGACGCTTCTCACGCTCGCTGGCGGCGCGCTGGGCGTATCATTCGCGTTCGTAAAGGATTTCCTTGGGGGGAGGCCGCCGACTTTGGCCGTCCTGTTGCTGGTGGCGTGGCTCTGCTGGGTTCTGAGCCTCGCGAGCGCAGCCTCGTTGGTACGGATTATGGGACGGGACGTGCGAACGCCGTTGGGTACGTCTAGGGACGGACAGGCCAGCTAAGCGGCTGCAAAGGGAAGTGTTGGCGAACTCTGGGGACTCGTGGGGTCTAGGGGGGAAGCACCTGTCTTCGACTGAAAATCCGCGTGTCGGCAGTTCGATTCTGCCCCTGGCCACTCGGCGCGGACACGGCCCCGGCCCAATCACGGCCGGGGCCGAACGCTTGAGCCTCCCCGCGGCCCGGAGCCGTCCG
>JAJYKO010000610.1 GCA_021788565.1 Chloroflexota bacterium | reverse complement strand
GTCCTCAGCCCTCGGTCCTCGGTCCCTCGGCGGTCGCCTCGCGGTCACCACGGATAGCCATGTGGTGAAGCCGCTCTTCTTCGAGGGCGGCGATATTGGCCGGCTCGCCGTCTGCGGGACGGTGAACGACCTGGCTATGGTCGGCGCGCAGCCTCTGTACCTGACCGCGGCGTTCGTGCTGGAGGAGGGGCTTCCAATCGCGATTCTCGAGCGCGTAGTGGCTTCGATAAAGGTGGCGGCGGACGAAGCCGGCGTTGTGGTGGTTGCCGGCGACACGAAGGTGGTGGAGCGGGGCAGCGCAGACGAGATGTTCGTGACCACCACCGGGGTTGGCCTGGTGCCAGAGGGGGTGGACGTCTCCGGCGCCAACGCCCGGCCCGGCGATGCCATATTGATCTCCGGGTCAATGGGAGATCACGGCATGGCTGTGCTGAGTCGCAGAGAAGGCCTGGCGTTTGCTGGCCCAATCGCGAGCGACGTAGCGCCCCTCAACCACCTCGTCGAGGCGCTCCTTGAGGCGGCTCCGCACGTTCGGTCCCTACGGGATCCTACCAGGGGTGGCCTCGCGACAGTCCTGAACGAACTCGCTGCTCAGTCGGGAACCGCGATGCGTGTGGAGGAGGAAGCGATTCTCGTCCGGCCCGTTGTGCGGGCAGCGTGTGAGATGCTGGGATACGACCCGCTCCACGTGGCGAACGAAGGGAAGCTCGTTGCGATCGTTCCTTCGGAAGAGGCGGAGGCAGCACTCTCCGCGATGCGAGGCACGCGCTACGGCGAAGAGGCGCGGCTGATAGGGACTGTTCTGGAGGGGCCGGCAGGCAGGGTGTTGATGAGGACTCGGATCGGCGGAACCATGGTCGTGCAGATGTTGATGGGCGAGATGCTCCCCCGTATCTGCTGACGAGACGAGAATGGATCGTGGGCCTGGGTGACGCCGTGTCTTGCGAGGGCGGACGGGAAGGGTCGCAGGTGGGGAGGGCGAGCCTCCTGGCGAGCCGCCTGGACCGGGAAACAGGCGGCTCAGCAGGAGCTTCGCCCTCCTGGCGCTGTTGCCCGAACCATTGACGCCGTCTATGTTACCAGGAAACGGGGTCGCTGCCGAAGGAAGGTGGGCCATGCCCTTCCTACCTATCCCTCGGCTAGACTAAGGCTTGGAGGCGACATGGAGATAAAGGTTCTGCGTAACGTACTGGAAGCGAACGATGCCGTAGCTTCCGAGAACCGTGAGCTTCTCGCTGCATCGGGGACATATGCCGTGAACCTAATCGCCTCCCCCGGGGCAGGGAAGACCACTCTGCTGGAAAGAACCATCGAGGGGCTCAAGGATGAGTTCCGGATCGGTGTGGTGGAGGGCGATATCGCCGGCAGTGTGGACGCTGAAAGGATCGCGAGGCATCAGGTCCCGGTGGTGCAGATCAACACGGGTGGCGACTGTCACCTGAACGCCCCGACCGTCCGAAACGCGCTCGAGGGTCTGCCGCTCCATGAGCTGCAACTCCTCTTCATCGAGAACGTCGGCAACCTCGTTTGCCCCGCGGGGTTCGATCTGGGCGAGAACGCCAAGGTGGTCGTTCTCAGCGTCGCCGAGGGCGACGACAAACCCGAGAAGTACCCTCTGATCTTCGAGCGCTCGGCCGGCATGGTGCTGAACAAGATCGATCTACTGGGCATGGTCGACTTCGACATGAACTATGCAAAGTCGAAAGCCCGCGCCGCCCACCCCGACCTCCCCATCTTCGAGCTCTCGGCGCGCACCGGCCAGGGATTGGGTGCCTGGCTGGCGTGGTTGAGGCGAGTTACTTGCCAGGCCGCGTTGCTTCCTCGTCCCTTGTTATAATTCTCTCACCTGGCCCGATTGCCGGGCATGCTAGCCCAGAGCGCTGCCGTTTCCGGCGGCCTCCCGGGCTGTGCGAACGACAGCCGAGATGTGGAGTTACTGCTCTTGTCGAAGAATCGCACCACGAACACCCTGGCCGTCACCATCGGCGTGATGCTCGCCACTTTCCTGGCCGCCCTGGACAGTACGGTCGTCGGTACCGCGATGCCCACCATCATCGGCGATCTCGGAGGCCTCAGCCTCCTCAGCTGGGTGTTTTCGGCGTACCTGCTTACTTCCACCACTACCGTCCCGATCTATGGCCGCCTCGCTGACATGTATGGCCGGAAGCCAATCTTCACTATTGGGGCCATCCTGTTCCTCGGGGGTTCCGCTCTCTGTGGAATATCCAGAACCATGGAACAGCTGATCCTGTTTCGGGCGATACAGGGACTTGGCGCCGGCGCGGTGGTGCCAGTATCCATGACGGTTGTCGGAGACATTTACCCGGTCCAGAGGCGGGCGCAGATCCAGGGGATCTTCAGCGCGGTGTGGGGAGTGTCCGCCATCCTGGGGCCGACCGTCGGAGGCGTTATAGTCGACAAGATCGACTGGCGATGGGTCTTCTACATCAACCTCCCTTTCGGCATCCCCGCGATCCTGCTGTTCTACTTCTTCCTCCACGAGACGGTTGCCAGGCACCGTCACAAGGTGGACTACGCGGGGGCAGCTGTCCTCACCGTAGCCGTGACCGTTCTGCTGGTGGGATTGCTGGAGATTGGGCAGACCAGCCAGCTTCCGATACCTATCTGGGCACTTATATTCGTGGCCATGCTGCTAATGGCGCTCTTCTTCTGGGGTGAGCGCCGCACCGCCGAGCCTCTATTTCCTCTTACGCTGTTCACGAACAAGGTGGTCTCCGTGTCGAACGCCGCCAACTTCGTGATCGGCACGACGCTGATCGGGTTTAACTCGTTCGTCCCGACCTTCGTCCAGGGCGTGATGGGTGGCACCGCCATTAACGCCGGAGCCGTCCTGGCGCCGATGTCGATCGGCTGGCCAGCCGGAAGCGTCATCAGCGGCCGGCTCATCTTGCGGTACGGCTACTTCCCAGTCGTGGTTGTGGGCGGAGTGCTGGTGACTATTGGCTCCGCTCTGCTGGCCACGGTCGGCACGAATACATCCCAGTGGTTCATCATGGCAGTAATGGTGATAATCGGACTCGGCATGGGCTTCGGCGCGACGGCCACCCTGGTTGCCGTTCAGACCGCGGTGGGTTGGGGCGAGAGGGGAATAGCCACCGCCTCCATCCAGTTCTTCAGGAGCATCGGTGGGGCCATCGGGGTGGCGGCGATGGGCGCACTAATGAACGTGGGCCTCAGTCAGAGCCTCCAGGCCGTGGCTCAGGCTCATCCGGGGGTGGTCAGCGGGGGGGTTGCCGGAGCGAGCGTCATACTGGATCCGACCGCACGGGCTTCACTCGCTCCTGACATCCTGGAGGCGATGCGCGTCGCGCTCGCGTCGTCGCTGCACACGGTGTACATCGCGATCGTGATCGTGGCATTTGCCGGCGTGTTGCTGTCGCTGGTCTTCCCAAGGGGCTCCGTGGAAGAGCATGCGCATCGCCCCGATTCGGCTCAACCGCAACCCTCGGCCACACCCGTTAGCGAGAAGCGCGCCGCCGGCACCGCCGCGGAGGCAGACAGCACGCGGGGGTAGGTGAGCGTGAGCATCAGCGCGTTTGACGATAGGACCTGCCCTCCAGAGTTGGAGGAGATGCTGGCAGTCACCGGTTCCATGCGGCCCCTGTGGGAGGAAATCATCGACTTCCTCGACGAGAACTACAGGGTGAAGCGAGAGCTGAAGTTCTACGGCAAGAGCTATGGTTGGATGGTGCAGTATCGCCACGCCGGCAAGCTGCTGATGTCAGCCTACCCGAAGTTGAACGGACTGGCGGTGCAGCTCATCCTCAGCGAGTCACAGCTGGAGACAACTCATGAGATGCGCCTTGCGGCGCGCACGAGGGAGGATATCGCGAGCGCCGACCGTTACCCCGAGGGCTGCTGGATGCTGCTGGAGGTCCAGTCGGAGCAGGATGTTGCCGACATTCGCCAGTTGGTGCTCATGAAGCTCCCGCCAATCCGGAAGGCCCTTCGGGGATCGACGTGATCATCACTCCAGGCGGCTAGTTTCCTACCAACAGCCACGCGGTGCAGAAGGCTACGAAGCTGAAGGCCACGCTGGCGGATGGCTCCACGTACCCTTCCAGGCTCGTCGGAGACGACCCGGCGACCGACCTCGCGGTGATCAGTGTCCTGCCTTCTAGCCTCCCCGTTGCCGACCTGGGAGACTCCGACCAACAGAGATCTGCATCTGCCCAAGCAGGCGGGCATTTTACTTCGGCTGCTGGTTCCAGGCGGTTCGGTAGAGCGTGCGGGGCTGCGAGCAGGGGACACCGATACGTCCGTATGGCTGGGGCCGGCACCTTAGTAGGTGTTTGCGCATTGACAAGCGAACGGGCCGGTTGTACGTTGGAGTGCGCTGGATGGGCAAGCAGGTGACTCGTGTGGTCCGTCGCCGCGCCCTTTCCCCGGCAATCCGCAAGCCGGAGGTTGCCCGCGCGTCGAGGGGCGGGTCCAGTGAGAGTTAGGAGGACGTTCTCCGTGAGTACCACTGTCGATCGGCTGGCCATCGAGGC
>JAJYKO010000609.1 GCA_021788565.1 Chloroflexota bacterium | reverse complement strand
CGGCTGACTGGCCAAGTTCCGTGTATGCGCTGCGCCGATGGTTCCCGGACGCGGAGCGTTCGAAGGCGAACTCCATCCTCCTCGGCGGCCTGTATCTTGGGCCCATCATCGGTGCTCCATTGACAGTGGCGATCGTGCAGTCTCTCGGCTGGCAGTGGGCGTTCTACATCTACGGTGTTGTCGGGGTCCTCACGGCCGTGCTCTGGTGGACCTTCTTCCGCGACAGACCGGCCGATTCGCCATACATGAGCGACGCGGAGGCCGAGCACATCGATCGCGGACAACTTGCGTCCACGGTGGAGGAGACAGGCGTGAGCGCGTGGGGACGGTTCATAAAGAGTCCTCAGTTCTGGGCCATCGGCCTCCAATACTTCTTCCTGGTCCTGATTCAGAGCTTCTACGTGACCTGGCTGCCCACCTACCTGGTTACGCAGAGACATTTCTCCCTTACCGCGATGGGATTCGGGGCCTCGCTCCCGTGGGTAGCGCTCTTCGTGATGGTTTTCGTCACGGGCGCAGTGGCCGACTCCGTCTACCGGCGGACCCAGTCCAAGTGGGTATCCAGGGTGCCGTTCGCGATGACGGGCTTCATCATCAGTGCGCTGTTCCTGATCCTGGGCTCCAGGCAGACCAATCCCGTTCTGTTGATCGTGTTCCTGATGATTTCGCTCGGCGCCATCGGGCTTACCCAGGTTTCCATCTGGTCTGCAACCCAGGATCTGAGCCCCGCCTTCACTGGGTCTGTAGCCGGGTGGACCAACTTCTGGGGCAACTTCGCCGGAGCGCTCGGTCCCATATTCACGGCATTGCTCGTCGGGCTCACGACCAACTGGACCACTGCCCTGCTTGTCATGGCCGTCGCGGGCGCGTGCGGCGCCGTGCTCTGGCTGTTTGTCCATCCGGAGCGGCCGCTGGTTCCTGCAGCCCGTGACTAGAATGTGTGGAGGCTACTGAAATGCGAGTTGCGTTGGGTCAGATGACCGCTACGCCAGATAAAGCGGAGAACCTGGATAAGCTCCGCCGGAGCACCGCGGCGGCAGCGGCGGCAGGGGAGGACCTGATAGTCTTCCCCGAAGGGGCTATGGTGCACTTCGGAGATCCGGGGCAACGGCTGGCTCCAGTCGCCGAGCCGTTAGACGGACCGTTCGTGCGCGGATTGAGGGAGGCGGCACGGGAGAACGGGATCGGCATAGTATTCGGCATGTTTGAACCGGCCGACGAGCAGCGCGTCTACAACACCGTCGTAGCTCTGGGCCGCGATGGAGCCGTGCTCGGGTCCTATCGCAAGATCCATCTGTTCGACGCCTTCGGCCACATGGAGTCGGAGAAGATTCATCCTGGGCCTGGATCCACGCTGACCTTCGAGTTGGGCGGGCTCAAGTTCGGGGTGATGACGTGCTACGACGTCAGATTCCCGGAGCTGGCTCGTCGGTTGGTGGATGATGGGGTGGATGCCATCGCGTTGCCAGCCGCCTGGGTTCACGGTGTCCTGAAGGAGGAGCACTGGGAGGTGCTGGTGCGGGCGCGCGCCATCGAAAACACGGTGTACATGCTGGCCGCCGGTCAGGTGGGCAACATCTATTCTGGCTCCAGCATGATTGTGGACCCCATGGGTGTTGTCAGGGCGCGTGCCGGCGAGAACGAGGAATTGGTCCGAGGGGAAATCCAGCGCGAGAGGGTGGAAGAGGTTCGCGCCAAGCTTCCTTCGCTCAAGCACAGGAGGTTTACCGTAAGTCTGACGAAGCTGACGGAGTAGTGGAGGAGACTCTCGATGTCCTGGAATCGACGCTTCAGCGGGGCCCGGGCGCGACCGACTGAAGTCTCGATTCCAGGATCTGGGAAATCGTGTGTGACGGCTCACCGGTCGACCATCGGTCGCCTCAGTTGAGACAACCCAGGCTCCTACGCTTCCCCTGCGCTTCTAGCGGCTGGACCGTATTGCGAGAACCAGCAGCAGCCCCAGGACATTCCCCGCGACCGCCAATCCGAGAACAGCAGCATAGCCTATGAGGCCTGCCACCAGCCCTCCCAGCACCGCTCCGATCACGCTGGCCAGAGCTGTAGTCGCGTTGAAGAGACCCATCCCTATGCCCTCCCCAACCGGCGAGAGACGGGCGGTCAGTGCGGTGCCGCTTACGCTCAGCAGGGACCACGCGAGCACCACGAGTGCGAAGGCAGGCAGGGCCAATAGCGCAAGCGGGCCAGACGGAGCACTAGCCAGGCCGAACAGACCGACAAAGGCCAGCACGCGAACGAGCAAAGCTGTCCGGAGCACCGAGGAGGGACCAGAACCCTCCGACCAGCGTCCGGCGGGCGTGTAGAGCACCAGCCCCAGCCCAGCCGCGACGGCGAAGCCCACGGAAGAAACGGCCGGGGAAATCCCGTACGCCTCATGCATCAGAACCGGAAACAGGGAGAACATGGCCGCCGAGCCGCCGAAGCTGAGCAGCCACGCGACCAGGAACAGTCCGAACGACGATAGCAGCGCAGTAGTCAGGTGCCGGAGCGCTTCCGGCGTGAGATGGTGAAAGAGTCGCTGTGGCGAGATGGGAGGCCACTCGGCGTGCCGCACTGGGTGTAAGGGCACAGGCTTCGGCCGAAGTGGTGCCACCGCCGCTCTGGCGGTACGCCATCCCGGTAGGACCCCAAGGAATACCAGAACCCCGGCGACAAACAGTCCGGTCCGGACGTCGCCCTGTCCTAGGACTCCTGCCAGGAACAGTCCCCCCACCTGCCCGGCGCCGTAGAAGGTTTGCAGCCAGCCAATGCGCTCATCCCATTCCGACTGTGGATGGAGCTCTACGATGAACAGGTTCGCGACCGTGGACGCCGCGGCAGCCCCGCCACCTTGCACGATGGCCAGCCCCAACCAGGGCCCGAGGCTTCCGGCGAACGGGAACAGGACGAAGCCGACGCCCGCCACGACCAGCCCCACCAACAGCAGCCACCGATGCAGGCGATACCGATCGGCCAGGCTTCCCCAGAGCGGCGCCGTGAGGCCGCCGAAACTGAAAGCAGCCATGACCAGCCCGACATCAGCGGCGCTGGCGGTCCTGATGACGGTCAGAGGCAGCAGGATGGGCGCCAGCCCCGCTACGGCGGCGCCCAACAAAGCGTAGGATACGTACCAGGGCTCAACCCACCGGCGCCACATATCTTACGCCGTGCCGGAAGGGGCAGTCACTTCTCCGTCCGGCGAGGCTGCACTGGATCCTACAAGCAGGGCATCCATCTCCTGCCCATCTACGGTCTCATGTAGTAGGAGTTCATGCGCGAGGGCGTCCAGGGCGGAGCGGTGCTCGGCTAAAAGCTGCTGAGCCCGAAGATGAGATTGCTCCACCAGCTTGCTGACGGCGGCGTCGAGCCGTGCAGCGGTCGCTTCGGCGTACTCGCGCGGTTCACCGATTTCTCGCCCGAGGAAAGGATGGCTCTCCCCAACGCCGTACCAGGTGGGGCCCAATTCCTCACTCATGCCCCACAGTCCCACCATTCGCCTCGCCAGCGACGTGGCCTGCTTCAGGTCGCTCTCTGCTCCGGTAGTAGGCTGCACGAACACCAGTTCCTCGGCTGCTCTTCCGCCCAGCATCACAACCAGGCGGCCCAGCAGATAGTCCTTCGGGTAGTTTCGGCGATCCTCCTCCGAGAACTGCTCGGTAACTCCGAGGGCGCGACCGTGAGGGATGATCGTGATCTTGCTAACGGGGTCGGCGCCCGGGGTAAGCTTCGCTGCGAGGGCATGTCCCGATTCGTGGTAGGCGACAACGCGCCGCTCGGTATCGTCCTGAAGGCTTGCCTGTCGGGTTCCGAGGACGATCTTGTCCATGGCCTCGTCGAAGTCTCCCATTTTGACTTCGCTGCCACCACGCCGCGCGGCGGCGAGAGCTGCTTCGTTTGCTAGATTGGCGAGGTCTGCTCCGGAGAACCCCGGGGTTCGACGCGCCAGCAATTCCAATTTGACGTCCGTCCCGAGTCGCAGCGGTCGGGTGTGTATCTTAAGGATTGCTTCCCGCCCACTCCGATCGGGCAAACCCACTGTCACCTCACGATCGAAGCGCCCAGGCCGCAGCAGAGCAGGGTCCAGAACGTCAGGACGGTTGGTTGCGGCCATCACGATAACGTTAGTCTGGTCGTCGAACCCATCCATCTCAACCAGTAGCTGATTCAGCGTCTGCTCGCGCTCGTCGTTGCCGCCACCGAGCCCGGCCCCTCGCTGACGTCCCACGGCATCTATCTCATCCACGAATATGATGGAGGGAGCAGCTGCTTTCGCCTTGGAGAACAGATCGCGGACCCTGCTAGCACCCACGCCCACGAACATCTCCACGAACTCAGAGGCCGAGATGCTGAGGAACGGGGCACCTGCCTCGCCGGCAACGGCCCTGGCAAGCAGCGTCTTCCCGGTTCCCGGTGGACCGATTAGCAGCACCCCTCGGGGCAGCCGAGCGCCAAGAGCCCTGTAGCGCTCAGGCCTCTTAAGGAAATCGACAACCTCCGACAGCTCAGCCTTGGCCTCCTCTTCGCCCGCGACGTCGG
>JAJYKO010000608.1 GCA_021788565.1 Chloroflexota bacterium | reverse complement strand
GTCCAGGCCGGCGTGGAGGTGGTGCCGAAGGAGTCGGCCGAGGAGGCTCTGGACGGCGCCCTTATCGTAACCACGATCACCAACTCCCGCGGGCCGCTGTTCCCCGAGAGCGCCATCCAACCCGGCACCCACATCAACGCCGCGGGCTCCAATTCCGTGCTGCGCCATGAGCTGGACGAGGAACTGGTGCGACGCGCTCGGGTGGTGGCCGTGGATTCGCGGCAGCAATCCAAGGTAGAGAGCGGCGATCTGTTGATCCCGACAGAGCGAGGCTGGCTCGACTGGGACCTGCTGCCCGAGTTGAGCGAGATCGTGGCAGGCAAGCGACCGGGGCGGCACGAGCCCTCGGACGTCACGATCTTCGAGTCCCACGGCCTCGGCCTCGAGGACGTGGCCGTGGCGGCCCACGTCTACCAGCGGGCTAGAGAGCGCGGCCTGGGGCAGGAGGTGGACCTGCTCTTTTAGCCACGAGCGTGACGGAGGGACGGCATGGTTGTCGCCGAGGCGATCCTGCGTGCACTGCAACTCGCCTTCTTCATGTTCTGGGAGGTGCTCTGGCCCCTCGCCCTGGGTTTTCTCCTGTCGGCCGTTGTCCAGGCCGTCGTTTCCAAGGGGTCGGTTGCGCGGGTTCTTGGGACCGATAACCCGCGGGGTGTAGCCCTCGCCTGCGCGTTTGGCGCCGCCTCATCCTCCTGTTCCTACGCGGCCGTCGCGGTCGCTCGGGCTCTCTTCCTTAGAGGCGCAACCCTGGCTAACAGCATCATCTTCGAGTTTGCCTCGACCAACCTCGTCTTCGAACTCGGGCTGGTGATGTTTGTCCTCCTCGGGTGGCAGTTCGTCGCGGCCGAGTTCGCCGGTGGAATCCTGATGATCGTCATTCTCGCCGTCGTTTTCCGCCTGACGCTGTCTCGCCATCTCGTCGCGTCAGCCCAGCGGCAGGCCGTGAAGGGACTGGTGGGGAGGATGGAGGGTCACGGGACGATGGACATGTCCGTTACCGAAGGCCCGTTCTTGAAGCGGCTGTTCTCCGGCTCTGCTTTCACATCCGTCGCCCACTACTTCTATATGGATATCTACAGCCTCTGGACCGATCTCGTTCTCGGCTTTCTGATCGCCGGGGCGCTCGCGTCCTGGGTGCCGAACGACTTCTGGACCGGCCTGTTCCTTACCGACCATCCGGGCGCCGCCGCGATCTGGGGACCCTTTATCGGCCCGATCATCTCGATGCTCAGCTTCGTCTGCTCGGTTGGAAACGTCCCGCTCGCGGCGGTGCTCTGGAACGGCGGGATCTCCTTCGGCGGCGTCATCGCCTTCATATTCTCCGACCTGATCATCATACCGATCCTAGACATCTACCGGAAGTATTACGGGGGGAGAGTCACAGCCTACCTCTTTGGCGTCTCCTACCTGGCAATGGCTGCCAGCGGACTGGTGATCGAACTGGCTTTCCAGTCCCTCGGCCTTGCCCCGAACCATCAGCCGATCGCGGTGCTCGAGTCGCATCCGGCATGGAACTACACTTCGTTCCTCGACCTTGCCTTCCTAGCACTGATGGGCATCCTAGGGTGGCGCTTCCTGGTGACGGGTGGCCCTGCGATGGTCCGGATGATGAACCAGCCGCAAGGGCATACCACGGACTCCCACAACCACCATCACGCCGCCTGAATGCTTGCGCTATTGTGCCCGATCCGCTACGCGCGTTGGTTGCTCCTTTTGCTTCTCTGAGTGTCCTACGCTGCCTGCCCCAGCGGGCGGTGGAGGGTTTCGGTGTTCACCACGTTCTGCGGCTTCCCCTCCAGAAAGCCGCGGATATTGGCGATCGCTGTGTCTACTATCCGCTCCAATGCCTCCTGACTGTTGAAGGCGGTGTGCGGCGTGACCACAACGTCCTCTCGACGCAGGAGAACGTGGTGGCGCAACAGCATCCGCAGCTTCTCCTCCGCTACCGGTGTTGTGAGCAGCTGCTTCTCCTCTACGATCAGTTCCTCTCCCTCGATCACGTCCAGGCCCGCTCCGCTCAGGATGCCCTGGTCCAGTGCCCAGATCAGGGCGTCGGTGTCGACCAACCCACCTCGGGCCGTATTGATCAGAAGCGCCCCGCGCTTTACCTTCTGAAGGGTCTCGCGGTTGATGATGTGCTCGGTGGAGGGCATCAGGGGGGCATGAAGGGTGATTATGTCTGATTCCGCAAGCAGCGTGTCCAGGGGAACGTACTCGAAGCCGAGCACCTCGGCCACGAGGTGGTTTTCCCGCCTGTCCCAGGCGAGCACCTTCATTCCAAAGCCCTTGGCTATTCTGATGACGTGGAGCCCGATGCTGCCGGCTCCGATCACGCCCAGCGTCTTGCCCTTCAGGTCGAAGCCGCGCAGTCCCTCGAGGGAGAAGTTGCCCTGCGCGGTGCGGACGTAGGCCTTGTGGATCTTGCGGGAGAGCGAAAGAATCAGCCCAAAGGTGTGTTCCGCCACGGTGTTCTCACCGTAGAAGGGAACGTTGCACACCACGACGCCGCGCTCGTCGCACGCCTCCAGGTCGATGTGGTCGTATCCCGTGGACCTGGTGGCTACGAGCCTCAATCCTGGGATGGCTTGAATGACCCCACGATTGACGTCCGATCGGATGAACACCGAGAGCACCGAAGCGTCCTGAATTTGCGGGAGCAGCGAACTCTCCATCGGCCCACGGAAGAAGCTGAGTTGATACCCTTCCAGCTCCCTGCGAATCCGATCCTCTTCCCAGTCCTCTACCTCAAAAATGGCCATGCGTAAGCTATCAGCCATGAGTGTCCTTCCCCTAGAGCTCTTAGAAATTAGCTGTTAGCAGTTAGCAATCAGCAGTGGAGGGCAGCGGGCGGGAACGTCCCTTTCTAATCGCTAATTTCTAATTGCTAACCGCTTATTGGCGGCAATCGCCGTGCCAGCAAGAATGCGCCTGGCTTCTGCCCATCTGGCGGCGCGCCTCCCCATCGTCTATCATGTAGCGGTCGGATAGCCGTTCCGTCTCGCCGATGCCCTGCTTGCCCAGAAGGCGAAGGAGCCCCATGGACAGACTTCTGCTGGTACTCCGGTGGGTTGCCCTGGCTATCGCTCTTCTCCTCAACCTGTGGGCGCCGGCCCCCGTTGGCTTCACCCACGAGCCTGAACTGGCCATTCTCGCGATGGCCGCCTACAACGCTGCGATCAGCCTGGCCCTGACCCGATGGAGATGGCTTTCCCCTCGCCGGGTACTCGTCGTAGACACCGTGGTGTTCTCTGCGGGCATCGTCGCCGCGGGCGGATGGCACAGCAGCCTGTTCGTGCTCCTCTTCCTGGCTGTTCTCGTATCGGCTATTCACCTGAAATCAGTCGAGAGCCTCGGCTACACGGCGATAATCGCTCTCCTCTACCCGGCGGTCTGTATCCCGCTGCCCAACTGGGACTGGAGGCAGACCTCCATCGAGGTGCTGGCAGGCCGGGTCACGTCTCTGCTGTTCGTCGGCATCGCCGCTACCTTCTTCGTGAGGCAGATCGAAACGGAGAGGCGGCTCCGAAAGGCCGAGGAAGACGTGAACTCTCGCCTCAGCGCCTTGAATGAGTTGATGAGCCTGGAACTGGGTTCGAAGCTCGATCTGGAGAAGACACTGGACGGTATCGCCCGCCTTGCCAGGCGCGCTATCAACGCGGAATTCAGTGCTGTGTGTCTCTTCCCGACTCAGGAGTACCCCAAGCTCACCATGGCCTTCGACGGTGTCCCTGCCTCCAGGCAGGGCAGCCTGTTTGGAGAGGCGCACCTCGATCCCATCGGTGAGGTGGTGGCCAGAACCGGTCAGCCGCTGCTGATAGCCGATGTTGCCCGCGGCCCCTCGGGAGCAGACCAGGTCTCCAGCTTTTACAAGTGCCGTTCCCTGGTGTGCATTCCTATCAAGCTCGAGGAAGAGGTGATCGGCGTCCTTTACAATGGGGTGGCGTCGCCCGAGCGAATCAACCAGAACGACGTGGATCTTCTGGTGGCCATGGGGCGCCACACTGGGTTGGCTATCGCCAACGCGGAGATGTACGATCGGGAGCGAAGCAACGTAGAGAGACTGCAGAAGCTGGAGCAGTTGAAGAGCGAGTTCCTATCCACCGTTTCCCATCAGCTGCGGACCCCGATAACCTCCATTGCCACTTCGGCCGACCTGCTGATGGCCACTGTCGACGGTCTCACGGAGGACCAGGGGAAGTTGGTGCAGAACGTCGCGCGTAACAGCCTTCGCCTGGACAATCTTGTGGCCGACATTCTCGAGATGTCGAAGCTCAAGAGCAGCCAGATCAGCCTGACGCTCCAGCCCCTATCCCCGAGGACTATCGTCCACGATGCCGTGAACGGCATGAAGCTGCTGGTGGACAGGCGCGAGCAGACCGTTGAGATCAGGATCGGTCCAGATGTACCGCGGGTTGAGGCGGACCGTCGGAAGATGGAGCACGTGCTGGTCAACCTACTCTCCAACGCGTGCAAGTTTACCCAGCGGCAGGGAACCATCGTGATCGAGGCCCGTGAGGATGATGAGATGGTAGAGTTTTCCGTCC
>JAJYKO010000607.1 GCA_021788565.1 Chloroflexota bacterium | reverse complement strand
ACCTCCGAGAGATCGTGACTGAGACTTGTGGCGCTGATCTTCGTAGCCATGCCAACCTCCCAGATATTGATCCGAGAATATGATATTCGGATTCTCTGGTCG
The DNA here is from genome assembly GCA_021788565.1 of Chloroflexota bacterium. The sequence goes on along the minus strand of JAJYKO010000607.1, from coordinate 4,445 downwards.
AGTCAACGGACGTCTATCACTCCTCCGCTCTCACGGTTGTGAGGCTCGCGCTGAGGTCCTCGAGAGCCGGCTGGAAGGCGATCCATAGCGTCAGGAGCAGGACCAGCGCGCCTGGTACCTCAAACATCAGCGTCAGGTTCCATTTGCTCAGCGCTCCGGCGAGCGCCTGGGAGACAGGGGCCAATCCGGTACCAGCCAGCATCACCAGTGCCATCATCCGCCCCAGCATCTCTTTGGGCGTGCGACTCTGCATCCAGGTGATCAACATTACAGCGAGGTAGCCATTGCCCAAACCGAGGAATAGCAGCAGCCCGAAATCGATCCACGTGGACGTGATGAGCCCCAGCGACCCGACTACGACGCCGTAGGCGCCGAACAACAGGACCATGATCCATCGCACTCTCGATCCGCTGAGGCGAGGGAGAGATCCAGCCAGCAGGTAGCCGCCCAGATTGCCGCCGGCGGAAGCGGACATCAATAGGCCAAAGGCGGTTGCGCCTTCCGGCAGGCGCTGGTTTGCCAGAACGGGGATGCCAACCAGGAGAGGGCCGATCAGCAAAAAGTTGATAGCAGTCAGCACCACGAACATGAAGCGAAGCGCTTCATCCCTCCACAGGAAATTGATCCCGGTTCGTATGGATGACCAGACCCCTTCTCTGGAAGACGCACCACTGGATGACTCCCTCCGTTTCCCGGTGCGAATCAATTGCAGGGTGATAGCAGAAACTACAAAAGTGAAGGCATCGAAGGCGAATGCAACGCCCACCCCCTCATAGGTGCCGGCAAACCCGCCGATCACAACGCCCGCGATGGTCGGGCCGACAAAACCGGCCAACTGAGTGGTGCCCATCATGATGGAGTTCCCGGCCTGCAGGTCCTGCTCTTCCACCAGCATTGGAACGATGCTGTTTTCGGCCGGAATGGCGAAGCCGGCGACGGTGCCAAACAGCAGACCGAACAGGTAGATCATCCACAGTTGCGCGACACCGCCGAGAACAGCAGCGGCCATGGCAGCAGTAAGAAGGAAACGGGTGACATTTGCGACGAGCATCACGAGGCGCGGAGACAGATGATCGGCGATCGCCCCGCCGAAGAGCATGAACAGGGCTCGCGGAATGCCCTCCAGCGCCAGAACGGTGCCCAGCGCCAGCGGGTCGTTCGTCAGCTTCAGGACCAGCCAGGGTGTAGCTATGAGCCCGAACTGGTCGCCCAGGAGCGAGGTAGCTGCGCCGCCGAATAGGAGACGGAAGTCTCGCAGGGACATCACCCGCGCCATCGGGTTGCCCTGGGCACGCATGTTATCCATGCTCCCTCGTTTCGTGGTCAGTATGCCGGCTGGCCTGCCGCGACGAAATCAATATTAACAGGGACACGTATACCATCGGCTAAGCGTGAGGTCCAGCAGTTGCTGCTTCTGATTGTCGGGGCCTGTACCTGACGTCTGGCACCCCCGCTTCGCTCAGGGTAGAATCGCTTAGCGCAATCGCGTCCGTAACGGGAGGAAGACATGCAGGCAACGACGATCTCTTCCAAGTATCAGGTGGTTATTCCGCGAAAAATCAGGAACGGTTCGGGTTGAAGCCCGGGCAGAAGGTTGCGTTCATCCCCTACAGGAGAAGCTTGCGAGTTGTCGTTGTGCCGCCGATCAAGGAGGCGTACGGGTTCCTGGAGGGGATTGATACGAGCGTCGAGCGTGATGAGTAAGACCGGATATGGACGTAGTCGATTCATCCGGCCCTTGACAACGACCGAAGCGCCATTTATCGTCATCTCATGAAGTCTGTCATCGTTTCGCCTGCTGCCGAGCCCGATCAAGTGCCAGAATCTGCACACGAAATCCGCGGTATCAGCTCTGTGCGCTCGGTCGAGCGTGCCATGGAGATCCTGACGACTCTCTCCAAGGCTGAGGGCCCCATGAGCATCACGGAGCTGGCGCGTGCCGTCGGGCTACCGTATGCGACCGTCCAACGGCTCCTCCTGGTGCACGAGAAGTCGGGCTTCGTGCAGAAGGACCGGCACCTCTACCGGCTGGGTCCCTCCGTGGTGACCCTGGCAGGCGCCTATCTAGCCGGAGACAGCCTCGTCAGGGCCTCTCAACCGATCCTGGACGAGTTGGCGCAGTTCACCAACGAGACCGTGTCGCTTCACGTCCGGCAGGGCGTGGACAGAATCGTGGTGATGTGGCACCCGAGCGTCCACCCCCTCGGATACGTATTCCAGGTGGGACAGCGCCGGCCTCTACTGCTGGGAGCGGCGGGATACATATTGTCCGCGGAGGTCCCGGATGAGGAACTGCTCCAGCTTCTGGCCGAGTACGGCGAATTGCGACTGGCGGACGGCACAGTGCTCTCGCGTGAGGAGTGGTCGGCCCGACTGGAGGGCGCGCGCCAACAAGGGTTCGCCGTCAGCCGCAGCGACAGCATCATCGGATCCCTAACGGTGGCAGCACCCGTGCGCAAACCCGGCCATGGGACCATCGCGGCGGTAGCCGTCTCCGCGGCGGAGTTTCGAATGACCGACGAGAAGATCGAGGACTTCGCCCGCCTGGTCCGGGAGGCGGGCCAGGAAATCTCCCGCGTGTACATGCGCATGTAGCGCCACCCGCTCATCAGCCTCTGGACCATCCTGTATCCTCCTCCAAACCCGCGCAAGTCAGACCAGACGGGCGATCAACGTGCTTGACACTACCCACGGTTAAGCGTATCCTCGTGCGACGGTGAGTCTCATCATGTAGTGATGATGTCGCTCATAACTCTCGGTTCCGCGGTGGAGTGGTGCGATGGCACATCAGGCTATAGTTCTCGACCCCAGAGACAGCGTCGCTGTGGCCCTGGCCGACCTGGCCCCGGGGCAGAAGTGCGCAGTTCGGATTGGCCAGACGGTTCGTGAGGTCCTCTTGAAGGAGAAGGTCCCCCTTGGGCACAAGTTCGCTCTTTATCCGATCGCCAGGGGGACCGGCGTGCTCAAGTATGGCGAGGTGATCGGCGACAGCACGGCCGACATCGAGCAGGGCGCCTGGGTGCACCTGCACAACCTCGCGAGCAGTCGCGGCCGTGACCAGCGGCCAGGTGACGAAGCAAGATGAAGTTCTGGGGATACGAGCGACCCGATGGGCGTGTTGGCGTCCGCAATCACGTGGCCGTGATCCCGTCGGTCTTCTGCGCGTCGGGCGTCGCCAGGCGCATCGCCTCTCAGATAGAGGGCGCTGTGGCCGTCGAGCATTCGGTGGGATGCAGTCAGGTCGGCTTCGACCTGGAGATCACGGCGAGGGTACTCAAGAACCTCGGTAAGCACCCCAACGTCGCGGCTGTGCTGGTTGTAGGGCTGGGATGCGAGCGGCTGAGGGCGATCGAGCTGGCGGAGGACATCGCAGCTACCGGCAAGCCGGTTGAGATCTGCACCATTCAGGATAGCGGAGGCAGCCTGAGGGCAATCGAGACCGGCAGTTCGATCGCGAGGAAATTGGTCCAGGCAGCCGCCACTATACGCAGGCAGCGATTCGGTCTGGAGCACCTGGCCGTCGCCACGGAGTGTGGTGGCACCGATGCCTTTTCCGGCATCCTTGCCAATCCCGCGGTCGGCATAGCCTCCGACCTGGTCGTGGCCAAGGGCGGCACGGTGATGATATCGGAGATCACCGAGCTGCTGGGCACCGAGCATCTGCTGGCGGCGAGGGCGATCAACCCGGAGGTCGCGGAACAGATCCGCCGCGTGATCGGACTCACGGAGAGCATCCTCGCGAGGGAGACGAGCAGCGATCGCTCCGGTAAGCGCCAGGCGCTCATATCTCCCGGCAACATGGACGGTGGAGTGACCACCGTCGTGGAGAAGTCGCTGGGAGGGGCAAAGAAGGCCGGGAGTTCGCCCTTCGTGGGGGTGCTGAAGTACGGCGAGATCTACTCGCGGCGGGGTCTTCACCTGATGGACACCCCCGGGCAGGACGGCGAGTCCACCACCGGTATGGTAGCGGGCGGTTGCCAGGTGGTGCTGTTCACGACGGGAAGGGGCACCCCGACCGGTCACCCGCTGGCGCCGGTCATAAAGATCACCGGGAACTCGGGGAGCTACCGCCGTCTCTCCGACAACATAGACATCAACGTTGGCACCGTCATGGACGGCGAGAAGACCCTGGAAGAGGCAGGTGAGGAGATCTTCCAGGAGGTGCTGGCTGTGGCCGGAGGTAAGCCCACTAAGGCTGAGATCCTTGGCCACGACGAGCTTATGACGGTATGGCGTCCCTCTTCGGAGCACGGTCTGGCTTACGGTTGTGGCGAGTGGGCCTGAAAGGAGATGAATAGACCATGCGTTTGGCGACTATTACGAGGAGAGATCGGCCGGGCGGCGTAGAAGAGGCCGCCGTAGTCACGGGGAGGGGAGTAGTACCGATCGGCTCCATAAACGCCTTCTGGGGCAAGGCGTGGCCGGCGGATCTCTTCCAGTTGGTC
>JAJYKO010000606.1 GCA_021788565.1 Chloroflexota bacterium | reverse complement strand
GCTGAAACTGACCGCTCGAAAACAGAAGCGTCCAGGCAGACTGATCCTGACCGTAGTCGCCATCCATGGACCTCTCACAGTCCTGGCGCTGGCCGGAAGCCTTGCCATATACTTTTCGGATACGCTAAATCACCAGGTCGCGAACTTCCTCCAACCCACCGCACCCTTGCTCGTGCTGCTGGCGGTCCTCGCGACGGTGGTAGCCCAGCGAGCAGCCATGTACCGATTGGACCAGCGCGGTCTTAGCGTTGTCGATGCCATCATGGCATCTCAGGGCTGGGCGATTCCACTAACCCTGGTACTGCTGGGGCTGCTCCAAGGGGCTTCCTACCTGTGGGTGATCGGCGACGACTTCACGCGCTACTGGAAAGTCGCTGACGCGATACGCTCCTGGTCGGGCTATCCAGCCATCGTGAATCTGCCCATCTACGTGCAGATTGGAGAGCCGCATTACCTCGTGGATCTACCCGGATACTCTCTCTTCTTGCTGCCGGCCTTCGCCTTGGCCGGACATAACACCCTTGGCGCCGAGCTGCCTAATCTGCTGGCGAACGCGGCGCTACCCATCCTGCTCTACGTCTTTTACCGGAGGGCGGGAATCAATCGGGCCATCGCTTTCGCCGGTAGCTGCGTCCTGATCACCCAGCCCTTCTTCCGGTTATATACGCTGAACGCGCCTGTGCCGGACGCCGTATTTCTGGCGCTACTGGTCGCCACCGGCATCGCCTTCGAGGCGGTGCTCAGCAATCAGCAATCAGCAATCAGCAATCAGTCATCGCCAGGCGCGTTCCAGAACCCAGAACCCAGAACTCAGAACTGGTGGCTGCGCTGGCTGGTTTTCGGTTTTCTGGCCGGCGCCAGCTCGCTGACGCGGCCGGAGGGCGTATTCTTCCTGGGGTTCATGGGGCTGGTTTTGCTGCCGGCCCTCCGAACTCGGGGGCCGTACATCGCGGCGGCCGCATGCCTAGCTTTGGTGCTGCCCTTCGTTGGGCTGATGTACTCCACTTTCGGCTTCCTGTGGCCCAACAACGCCGGCACCACTATTGGGCTAAAGAACATTGGCGTAAACCTTTACTGGCTGCACCGGAACACCATGCGGTGGTACGCGAATCCATTCGGCCTCTCCGTTCTACAACTGGAGGCACTACTAGCGTTGCTCACAGCCGGGGCAGTCGTCGGGTCGGTCTGGCTCGCGAGGAGGCAGTGGCGATTGGCCATCCTGCCCCTGGCAAGCGCCCTCAACCTGGTAGTAGTTCTCATGGTGGATCAGACCGTGAGCGGTATCCACCTCTGGTTTGACTTCTTCCGCCACGTCTCCTACGCCCTGCCGTTTCTGCTTCTGCCCCTGCTGATCCTATTCAGCCGGCTGACTCAGAACGCACCTGCCGCGTGGCCATCGAGGAGATCCGTGCGGATCCTGGGTTCCTATGCAGTGGCCTTCGTGTTGCTCGCCGTCTCTTTCTACCAGCTTGATCTGCTCTCCCATCCGTCGGGAACCTATGGGAGTGGATCGGCGCAGCTTCTGACCTCAGACGTTTGGGTGAGCATGCAGGACATGGTCGCTCACCAGTACCAACTGCCGCAGATTCCGTTCGCTCGCAATCAGAGCGGGGTGCTCGTCGTGGACCCCGTCTTCGATCGGAACTACATGGCCCACCACCTGGACAGTGTAAGGCGATTCTTCGAGCCCTACTCCACCATCAGGGTGGACAAGGGGAGCCAGTATGAGGTGTCATCGATCCTGGTGCTTCTGTTCGGGTCGCTTTTCGCGTTGCTGGGCACCGGCACGAGAGGCCGGCCGCGTGACGCGACAGACACAAGATAGATCCGGCTCGCCGCGAACTAGGAAGTCGAGGCTCCGCGGGCTGCCCTCCTTACGTAGATATCGCTAAGTACGACAGCACACAGCAGGACGAGAGAGCCAAGGCTGACCATCAGCGCCTCGCGAAACAGAGGCGCTGTGTAGGAAAAAATGACTCGGTGATCGCCGGGGCCTGAAATGGCGACCGCCCGTCCGGCGAAGTTCGCGGCGAACACCGACACTTGACGGCCGTCGACGGTCGCGCTCCATCCTGGTAGCAGGAAATCCATCAACACCAGGAAGCCCGAGCCGTCGGTACTCGTCCTTATCTCCACCCTGTCATCCTGGTAATCGACTATCTGCACCTCGGAACTGCCCAAGGAAAGCGCAGGGGCCTGCTGAGGTGGCGGCTGCTTCTCCAGGATCACATTCTGTCTGAGATCCAGATTCCCAGCTGTCAGCGCCTCCAGCACGTCCTTCTCACTGGACATCACCTCCGCTCGTGGGACCACGAGGGCTCTAGGGAGAGCGGACTTCAGACGATAAAGGTAGACACTCGTCACGTCCTCATGATCTGGGTAGATGCGGAGAGGAACCTTTCCCGCCAATTCCAGCCGCGGATCTTTGATCTGGAAAGCATTCAGCAGGTACTTGACGTTTAGAGCGGCCATTAGATCGAGCCGTTCCGGGAGTTGGCGCGTCATCGCTCTGTCTCCGACCACGCTGCCGTCGGCGAAGGTCGCTTTCTCTCGCCGCTCGCTGCCGAGATAGGTAGACATCAGGGCTTGTCGGCGGCTCTGAAGAACTTCATATCCGTCGGCCGTGGAAATCCCAAAAAGCATGTTTAGATTCGGCGTGACAAACTGACGCAGGTAAGTCCTATCGAAATCCTGCGACGGCGGTTGCCTGCCAGCCCGTTGGAGATCCGTATTAAGATTGTAGAGCATGACAGCTGGGGGCCAAGCAAACACACGGTAGAGGTTGGTACCAGTATCCGACCTCAGTGCCTCCACAAAGGCGGGCGGCTCGCGCAGAGATTGCGGAGACAACCAGCCGTTCTGCAGCCACCCCAGCGTGAAGAGACTGGCGGTAGTGAGGGCCAAGACGGACCACTCAAGCGCCGTGTGGGATAACCAACCGCGGCCAACAGCAATAATCAACACTGGGGCGGCGGCAAGTCCAAGTAGCGGAAGACCCACTCGCAATCTGAGCAGGTTCATTACATCCCAGCCATGAGATTTGAGCATGCCACGCAGCATCTCGGAGACCGGATCCCGGCCAAACTGAAAGAGGGTGCTGGCAAGGAAGCCGACGCCCAGCGCCGCGGCACCGACGATCGCCACCGCTACCACCAAGAGCCACCTTCTTCTGAGGCGCGGCAAGTCTGTGGCCAGCCGCCACTCCAACGCATACGCAGCCAACATTGTGATTGCGAGGGCCGCAACCAGCGAGAAGCGGTTGGGACCGCGGAAATAGCCAAAGAAGGGCAGCCTGAGTAGTAATCCATAGAAAGGGGTAAAGCTGCCCAGCGAGAGGATGGTCGAAACCCCAGCCAGTCCCGCATGGAAGGCCGGAACTCTCCCCAGGCGGCCGTGAAAGAGCAACACCAAGAACACCAGAAACAGTATGGGACCGCCGAGATAGTCGGGCCGCGCGACAGAATCTCTCGACAACTCGTTCAGGACAGGCAGTAAGTATCCACCTATCATTGCCATCGGCGCGATGGAGTTTACGGAGGACCCGGCCAACCCCATACCTCCCGCTCGGGTTGACAGGGCTGTCAAGGCCAGCGTCGGCGCGATCCGAACCATAGCCAGGCCGAACCCCAATGCCACGCCCAAGGCGAGGAGGCCGAGCGCAGCGAACACCGTGCGCGTGCCCAGAGATTTCCATTCCACGACAGCAGTGACCAAGGCATATGCGGCCGCGGCGCAAAGTGCAAACAGCACAAACTGCGCGTATCCTCCTAGCATAGACGCCCCGACCACGACCGGAAGTAGAAGCCAGTACCGCCATCTACCCTTGAACAGCAACTCTGAGATCGCCAGTAGCGCAGGCAGCACGAATAGTGACCGAGCTATGAAGCCGTTCGCCGCCCAAGCGAGCGCCTCGTTGCCCATCTGGAAGGCAATGGCGGCAATCAGAGAGGGTAAACGCCGCAATCCCAGGACGCGGCCGTACCAGTAGGTACAGCCACCGGCCAGAGCGAGATGAAGCGCCAGAGAGAGGTGAAACGCGCGTGCAGCGTCCAGCACCCGGAACAGGAGAATGTCGGGTGGATAGAAGAAGCCGTACTGACTGAAGGCCAGAGGAAAGCCACCGAGTATCTCGGGCGACCAAATGGGCAACTGGCCTTGCTTGAGCGCAGCCGCATACCACGAATATACCGGAATGCTTTGTTGAACGATGTCACTGTCGTCCAGACTGCCGCCGAAGACAATCTCTCGACTCAACAGAGCCAGGGGAAGGGCGAGGATAAACCCAAGCGCGAGTAAGTCTCGGAGAAGAGCAGCCCAATAGCCGCGTGAATGTCCAGTCCTGATAGGCTGGCGCAGGGCTACAGTGTCTGAGTGGCTGAAGCTGGCGTGGGACAAAATAGAAACTCGAGCCGCCTAGACGTGCGCGCAACTACCATCGGCGGCGGCCGCATTCTATCAACGCGGAGTGGCGATGGCAATGTCTCCTTGACTGATACGGCAGGTATCATGGATACTGCCGCCGGTAAGGGGGAATAGCAAGTGTCGACTATC
>JAJYKO010000605.1 GCA_021788565.1 Chloroflexota bacterium | reverse complement strand
AGGCCGGGAGCATACCAGCATCGAGCCGGTGCAGGCAGAACGTACACTTACGCACGTTTCCGACCGGCGAGCCCTGGGCCCGATCCCACCGCTTCCCGTACTCGAAGTTGGCCTGCTGTTCGTATGGCTGCTCCGCGGGAGTACTCTTCGTGTAGTAAAGCCCTGAGTCGAAGGTGCGTGCCGAGTAGGGGCAGGCAGCGACGCAGTAACGGCAGCCGATGCAGGCGTTGTAGTCGATCTCGACGATTCCGTCGGGCCGCTTGTAGGTGGCCCCCACCGGGCAGACCGGCACGCAAGGTGGGTTGTCACACTGCATGCAGGGCCTTGGCGTAAATCGGCGCCTCACGTTGGGGTAGGTGCCTATCTCCTCCTCTATGACTGGCCGGTAGACGACGCCGGGCGGGAGCTGGTTCTCCGCCTTGCAGGCGACGGTGCAGGCGGAGCAGCCGACGCACTTTCTCTGGTCGATCACCATTACCCAGCGTCGCTGCTCCACGGGCTTCGCGAGGGCTCTGGCGAGATCACGCTGCATTCGGAGCAACTGGCTCTCCCCCTCGACGGCTGCGGGGAGTTCTGGGGCCGACGGGGGTTCGCCCGCTGGGGTGGCACCCGTTCTTCTGGGCGACATGATGCCCAAGCTCGCCAGGAGGCTGGCGGCGCCAGCGCCCACGAGGAATCCTCTCCTTGAGGTTTCCTTCTCCATACTTCCTCCTTCCTGATTCGGCCAACTCTTGGCCTTGAGGGCCACACAAGCACCACTGTCGGCAACGCAAGCCGACTCCTAGTCGGGAATATGGTGGAGTGTCAGGGTTGGAGGCGGTAGCGGGAAAAGACCTGAACTCGAGTAACGCATGTAGGGGTTTTCGGAAAAAGTGGGAGACGATGTCAGGAAATTTCCGAAGAGCGCTCTTCAGGGCTGAGTAAGAGGGTGACCGTCGCAGATCGGCGAGCAAGCGGCTTGAACCGCACGCGTGACTATTCTGAGTTCAACAGCCCGTGACGCAAGGCATACCTTACCAGGTCGACTCGGCTGCGCAGTTCCAGCTTCTCCATCACCCGAGCCTTGTAGGTATCCACGGTCTTGGCGCTGAGCCCAAGGCGCCGCCCGACCTGTTCGCTGGTGTGTCCCTCGGCAAGCAGCCTCAGGACCTCCTCCTCACGCTCCGTGAGCTCGACCATTGAGATACTCGGCCTAGTCTCCACGCGTCCAAGGTAGCGGTTTACCAGAAGATGGGTTAGGGACGGATAGATATACACCTCGCCGCGAGCCACGGCCCTGAGGGCCGACATGAGCTCGGAGTCGGCTGCCTTCTTGAGGATATATCCAGCGGCGCCCGTCTCCAATGCTCGTCGGAGATACCCTTCGTCGTCGTACATGCTGAGCATTAGGACCCTGGACTGTGAGGAAGCGGCCTTCAGCCGTCGCAACGCTTCCAAACCATCTAGCTTCGGCATGTTGATGTCCAGGAGGGCGATGTCTGGCTTGAGGCTCACCACGCGCTCGATGGCTTCCTCCCCGTCTTCAGCTTCTCCCACCACTTGCATGTCCGGCTGCGCATCGATAAGCATCTTCAGACCCGCACGGAGCACCGCATGATCATCGGCAATGAATACCCTGATCCGCTTCATCACACGAGCACCTCCTCACGCGCCAGCGGTACCTCCACAAAGACCGTCGTTCCCGACTCTGGAGACGTCTCTATAGTGATCGTTCCCCCTACCAGGGCTGCCCGCTCCCGCATCCCGAAGATGCCGAGGCTTGGGCGGTCCGCTCCTTCCCCTTCTACCCGGGTCTGGTCGAAGCCATTTCCGTCGTCCTCCACTATCGCCACGAGCCGATCCTGGCTACGCTCCAGCAATACCGCGACCGAGCGCGCCCTTGAGTGACGGGCCACGTTGGTAAGGGCTTCCTGCACTATCCGGTACACCGTGGTCTCGACCCGAGGGGGCAAGCGAACTCCCTCCAGGCCTAGGACTTGAAAGTCCAACTCCAGCCTGTGGCGGCTGGTGTATTCCCTGGTGTACCGTTCAAGGGCAGGCGCGAGTCCGAGATGGTCGAGCGCGCTGGGACGGAGCTCATGGGCCAGGTCGTGAATCGCGGAGAGAGTGCTGGTGGCAATTTGCCGGGCATCTTCACCGTAGCGAGCGATCTCCTGCCTATCCGAGCTCTCTCCCATCAGTTTCAAGGTCACAATAAGGGAGGTAATCGCCTGGCTCGTCTCGTCGTGAAGCTCCCGGGCGATGCGCTTTCGTTCATCTTCCTGCGCCACTATGATCTTGTCGAGGAGCTGGATTCTGAGCTCCTCTTTACGGAGCAGCTCCCCCCATAGCCTCGCGTTCTCAATGGCGATGCCAATCTGGTTTCCTATCGCTCCCAGGGTCTCGAGCTCCTCCCGGGCAAACCCGCGCCGCTGGGCTGTCGCCAGGTTCATGACCCCGAGGGTACGCCCCTTGGCTACCAGCGGCACACTGAGATGCCCAGAGCAGCCCTCGGAGGTGAGTAGAGCGCACCTCCCCTCGGCCTGCTCGGTGAACCGTGCATTTCCGCTGGCGATCACTTCTCTGCACACGCATCCGTGAGATAGGCCCGACTCAGCATCGAAAATATCCGGCGTCTGGAGCCCCGATTCCGCCCCGAGCCTCATCGAGACACCATCCTCACCGAGGAGCCAGATCCAGCCTGTCGCCAGGGACGTTACTTGGAGTGAGCGGTTGAGGGCACTTTCTAAGACGTCCCTCAAGTCTCTGGACTGGCTCACCGCGGAGGCAACGAGGTTAAGGGCCCCAAGCTCGCGGTTGCGGCGGAGCAGGCGCTGGTTATACTCGTCCATCTGAACCCTAGACCGTTCCAGGCCCTCTGTCATCGAGTTGAAAGCCTCTCCGAGTACCCCGATCTCGTCCCGGGTGCGCGGCCGCACCCGGGACGAGAGATCCCCACGCTCCACACCTCGAACGAACCGAACCAAATCCAGAACCGGCCTGGTTAGAATCAAGGTGAACAGATAGGCCGCCGCGAGACCCGCGAGGCCGACCGCGCCAGTCATCAAGAGGAGCTGGCCGGTAGCGGTTTCTAGATCCGCCGCCAGCTGGCGGTCGGACAGCCCGACCCGGGCGATTCCCGCGCGTCCCTCGAAGATTGGAACTGCCACGTCGCGAATCAGCCCCTCCCCGGTATCGAGAATCTCCATGCGATGGTGGTCCTGCGAGGAGACCGAGTTCGCCTCGATCAGCCCGGTCGGCAGCTGCGCACCGAACGTGTGCACCAGCGGAGAGCCATCGGGTCTGAGGATGAGTATGTATTTGATGTCCTGGTTCTCTCGCAGGGTATCCTGGGCCAGTTCATACAACCCGTAAGTGTTGTTCGTCAGAACGAGATCGCTGGATCGAGCGGCCAGATCCCTCGCGATAGACACCGCCCGCTGGTCCAGCTCCTGACCTAGAGAACTGGCGAGACTATGTCGAAGCTCGAAGGTCGCCCCAAGGCTCATGAGCAGGATGAGGCCGGCCACGATCCCCATGATCTTGAGACGAACGCTGACGCTGTCGGCGAGCACCATAAATCTGGCGATCATCTCTGATCCTGCACTTTCCTGAGCATTTCACGTATCGGCTCGTAGGTGGACTGATCGGGTATCACAAAGCGGTCGATCATGAGGCTGGCCAAAATTGTCTTGCCCCGATAGTCTGAGTCCATGCTCAGGAGAGTCTCTCGAAGTTGCCGCTTCAACTCCCCGGGCAGGCCAGGGGGCACCGCTGCCGGAGGCGACCCAAAGGGATCTGACTGATAGATGATCCGTGTGCGTGAGGCCAGCCCGCGGTTCTTCGTCACCGTATAATCGTACGCCAGGCTGTCCACCGAGGCACCGTCCACCAGCCCGTTGCCGACAGCCTTCATGGAGTTGTCGTGGCTGTAGGTGTATACCGTCTCGCGGAAGAAGTCCTCGGGGCTCTCATGCTTCTGCCAGAGAAGGTATGTTGGGACCAGCCGGCCGGTATTCGAATCCGGGTCGGTGAAAGCGAAGACTTTGCCCCGAAGCTGGTCAAACTGGGTGACCTGACTATCCACGGGGACTATGATGTAGGCGCGATACAGAGCCTCTCCTCGAACTTCGGGAGCTGCAAGTAGTTCCAACCCGAAACGCTGCTGGCCCTGGACGTAAGACTGGCTACATACGAAGGCCACGTCGATGCCGCCCGATTGGATCAGGTCGTTCACCTCTGCGTAGGTCTTTCGCTCGACCATCTGGACCGGACGGTTCATCCTGGCGCCGAGGTACTGGATCAGCTCCTGGTAGGCCGTGAAGGTCTCCTTGGGGGAAACCATGCTGGCAACAGCCACCCGGAGCGGGGGCACCGTGGTCTGTTGCACGGCCACGGGTGGAGGGGAGGGCTGCTCGAAGGCCTTGAGGTCAACCCGCTTGTACTGGGAGCTGGGGGAGCACGCCACGGCAAACCCGAGGGTGATCCATAGCACCAGCGCTATCACGGCCTTTCGGGTATTCGCGGCAACGCAAATGCACTTGTGTGCGCGTCGTGCGTGCATGAAAGCCTCTC
>JAJYKO010000604.1 GCA_021788565.1 Chloroflexota bacterium | reverse complement strand
CCGATCTTATCTCTGAGGGAGTTGCTCGCCAGGCAGTACTCCTGGACGATCTCCGCGGGATCATCTCCGGCCTTGCTGAACTTGCCCAGTGTTGAAGGGATGCCGTGACCGTTGAGTTCGCGGCAGAGGACGACCCCCTCGCGAATGTTCTTTGGACCGATAGCAAACGGGCTTGCCAGCGAATAGATCACCCTCTTAAGTTGTTGTTTGAAGGCTGGCGCTCGAGGGAAACTACCTTGTTCGATCTGTGCTCGTGTCACTTCTTCCACCGTTTCGACACGATGTGCGACGCAGGTAGCATTCCCTCTGGGGGGCTCGCGAAGCGCATGTTTCTCAAACGAATAAGTGTCGCCACAACTCTTCTGACTTGGTCTCTCACCATATCGGGTATTTGTCCGTTTCCAGACTCTGAGCAGCAATAGCGGCAGGTCTGCCAGAGCCGGAAGGGGATCATCAGCAGCGAAGATCGCGAACTCCATCGGGCCGCAAAGGGACTCCAGGTAGGAACCCAATGAGAGTTCTCGTCGCCGGATCAACAGTGCCGCCGTAGGTAGGTCGTTGGCTAGCCGGATCCACCTAAGCCCGGCAGGGGCGTGTACCTTCGACACAAGTTCCCCATGGACCAGCTGCCATAACAGGTACGGGAAATCGATTCCCACTTGCCGGCCGAGGCTCTGGGAGCCCCAGGCGCGCAAGTTCACGTCCAGCAGCTTATACCTGCCGTCTCGGAGGTCGCGCTTGAACCCGACGTGAGCGATTCCCGTGAGGTCTGTCGCGGCCAGGAGCCGCTCGGCTTGTCTTTCGATGTCGGGCAGAGCGACAGTCCTTACGTAGGTACTGCCACGGCCGAAGTCTATCGGGTACTGCCTCGGGCGCCAGGCGGTCAGCGATGCCAGTGGGTGCCCGTCGCGACACAGAGCGGCGTAGGCGTAGTCTTCCCCATGGCCTGGTATCAGATCCTGTACCATGATCAAACTTGGATCCACCTGAGCTCTTGCCTGGTCGTAGCAGGCGAGCAACTCTTCACGATTCTCTACCTTCCAGGCCTTGGCAAAGGTGAATGGCTTGACCTCCTCCTTCATTGCCGGCTTGAGGATGACTGGGTAGCTGCAGTCAAGCTCCGCCAGCTCTTCCCGATTAGCCGGGCACGAGGTCCACGGTTGGTCGATACCCAGCTCCGAGGCCAGGCGGTGGAGGAGTCGCTTATCGTGGAGCCTTTTCATGGTTTCCCAGGGAGGAGTGGTCAGCAGAAACCGCTTCGAGAGCAGACTGTGGTGTCGTGATATCAGAGCAGCGTCTCTGTCATCCGTCGGAAAGACAGCCCAGCCGGCGAGGTCGTAGCGCTCACCCAGATCCAGGAGGTATTCCAGCTTTTCTGTTTCTCCATCCGGCCAGGCTAGGCTGCGGCGCACGTAGCGAGAAGTCCACGTCACCATGTGGGGGCTGGTCAAGAGCCAAACAGGGATGCCGTGGCGACCTAGACTGCGAACAGTGCTCAGCCCTCGGTAGGTGCCACCGATGACCACTGCACCCTCATTCTGTGGCACGGCAGGGCGAGGTTCTTCGCCCTCTCTGTCTGTTGCTCGCGTCATCCTCTCCACCTTTTCCATGCGACGTATGACACCAGTGGCACCTCGAGGAGGGCTGGCACCGGATCATCTGCCGCCAGAACCGCGTATTCCACGGATCCACGAAGCGAACGGAGGTAGGACCCGAGCGAAAGCCTCTTCTGTCTGATCTCCCGTAGGGCCACCGGCAGATCGGTCACGCCGCGTATCCATTTCACGCCTGGTCGTCCTTGTGATTTCGCTACCGGCTCGTCATGTACCAGTTGCCATTCCAGGTATGGAAAATCTGCTCCGGCTTTCCGGCCGAGCGTGTGCCACCCCCAGACTCGAGGATTGATATCCAAGAGCTTGTAGCTCCCGTCCCGCTGATCGAGCTTGAACTCGATCTCCACCAGGCCGTCGAGGGACAGCGCGGCCAACAGCAGATGCGAAGCATCCTCTACCTCAGGAACCTCGATGCTCTCGACATAGGAACTGGAGCGACCGAAGTCCATCGGATACTGTCGAGTTCGTCGGGCGGTGATAGATGCAACTGGAATGCCATCCTTGCATACTGCGGCGAACGAGAATTGGCATTCCCCACCCCCCGGGATCAGCTCCTGCAGCATGATCAGCTCGGGGTCGATCATCCCGCACGCCTCGTCGTACCTGGCGAGAAGTTCCTCTCGGCTGTCGACGCGCCAGGCCTTGTCGTAAGTGAAGGGGTTGGCGCTCTCCCTTACGGCGGGCTTCAAGATGACGGGGAAAGCACAGTCGACCGCGGCGGCGTCGAAACGATCCTTCGGACTATACGTCCAGGGGTGGCTCACCCCCAGCTTGGCAGCAAGGCTATAGGTGAGCCTCTTGTCGTCGGCCCACTGCATGATTTTCCAGGGCGGCGTTGTAAGGATGAACCGGCTGGCAAGCAGTTCGTGGTGGCGGGAGACCAGGGCTGCCGTATCGTCGGCCGTCGGGAAGATAGTCCATCCGTCGAGATGGTACCTGTCCGCCAGGTCGAGCATGAACGCGACCTGCTGGTTCTCGTCGACCTCCGGCCTGGTAATCCTGCGCCGGCAATATCTGGAGGTGGCCGCGATCAGGTGTTCGTCCGTCATCACCCACACCGGTATTCCATGCCTTCCCAGGCTGCGGACTATGCCAAGCCCTCGATAGTCGCCCCCGATCACCAGCGCGCCGGCATCTCGAGTTGCGCGCGATGGGCTCCCGACTTCTATGGTTCGCGGAAGCGGCTGTACTACCAGGTCATTCCTGGGTACAAGGGTTTCTTCATTATTATGTTTCATGGACATCGGTTTGCCCTCTCACTTCTGCGCTAGCCACACTAACCAAATTGATCGGGTTGGCAGTCGATTGGTGGGGCGATGGGCTGGTGTAGGGAGTGGTACCGATCTCCTAGGAGGCGCACCTAGTCCACGACCGTCCGCTCGGCGAGCTATCGTCGCGAACTAGCGACCTCTCGTGTGATGCGACGGGCTAGAGACCTCGTCGCGTAATCGGTCCCGGATACGAAGCGCATCAGCGGACCAAAGCTCCAGGCCGCGGGTGCGCCGAGGAAGTACAGGCCGGGCACCGATGACTCGAATCCGGACCTGAGGACTGGATAGCCGTCCACGAGCCGCAGCGATCGCACCAGTTCGGGGGCCATGAACGGGTAACGAGCAATGTCCACACGGTAGCCTGTTCCGAGCAGAACGTGATCGACCTCGCGCTGGGTACCGTCGCTGAGGCGAAGGTGCACCTGCTCCCCGACAACTGTCGTGGACGAGGCATTGACACCGGTTGTGATCTTCACCGCTCCATCCACCCTGGGGCGGAGCCAGTGCCCGCCCATCGGGCGGATCGATCGGTAAGCGAAGCGCCCCTGAAGATCCCGTGGTAGCAGCCGGAAAAGATCGGGTAGCGCAACGAGCCAGTTCAGCCCCAGGGGGCCTACGTCGGTAGGGGGATAAAAGATGAACCGATAGGGCTTCGGTATGGTCTTGAGGAAGTTCTGCCCGATCCATATGGGTCCAGGGGCGCGCATAATCACCTCGGCATCTGCCCCACCCTCGTGAAGAAGCGCGGCAGACTCGAGGGCGCTCTGACCCCCGCCCACCACGACCACTCGCTTGCCGTTGAAGGCGCGCAGGTCTGCTTGCTCTGAGGTGTGGGACGCCAACTCCCTGGGAATGCCGTCGAACTGGTGAGGCCGCCACGCGAAGGGCGCGATCCCCGTCGCCACGACGACGCGACTTGCCCTCACGATCGTGCCATCCTCCAGCAGGAGGCGAAAAATGCTCCCCTCCGGCTGAAGGCGCTCGACCATGCGTTGATCCAGGTCGGGAACGACCTTCTCTTGAAACCATCGCCCATAGTCCACGAAGGATTTAAGGGGAACGGGGTAGTCGAACTTCAATCCTTTCTCGGCCTTGAACCGATCGAGCGTCAACTCCCTTTTGGGATCGGAGATGAAACAGGCTTCCCAGCCGGACCGCAACAGCATTCCTGCCGGCATCTGCTTTCGCCAGAACACCATGGGATCGCCGAACACTTGGGTGTCTAGTCCCGCTGCGCGCAGGTGCGCGGCCGCGGCCAGGCCGTATGGGCCCGCGCCAATGATCGCGACCGGCCATCTGGCATCATCATGCTTTTTGGCCGGAGAACATTTCTCCGGGATTGCGGTTTGTGCCACGGTAAGCTCCATCTATATCGCTATAGCGAGGATGTTGATATGATAATTACCTTCTCAAACAAAGAACCTGTATAGCAAGATTCCGGCCTGTTCAGTCACCATATCGGGCACACCCTCGTCGGTGAAAAGCTCTGCCAGTCGCGACATGAGGGCTCGGCCCTCCTTCTCCGGCTTTGAGGGTCCTTGCGAGGGGGAGTGTCTGAGGATGGTTATGGTCTTCTCTTCCGTGGCGAACTTGCGCTTGTACTGCAACAGGGCGTCCTGATCCCAGTCGCTCAGGCCAAAGTCGAGGTAGCTCAAGCCGTTTTCCTTGGCGTACTGGATGCCTT
>JAJYKO010000603.1 GCA_021788565.1 Chloroflexota bacterium | reverse complement strand
GGGACCGCCGCACAGAGGGGGTTATAACTGCGTGAAATTCTCTAGAGTGTTCTTGATCTACGCGGGGATCTTGTCTATGCTGGGAGTATGCTGGTAAGCATCAAGGAAGCTGCAAGGGAACTGGGCGTGTGGCCGGAGACGTTGCGCCGCTGGGAAGCTGAGGGAAAGATCGAACCCCCGATGCGTACTCCCGGAGGGAGAAGGCGCTACGATCTTGCAAAGTTGCGCGGGCTAGCGCCGCACAAGGCGCCCTCGACGCGGCAGACCCTGCTTTACGCGCGTGTGTCGAGCCACGACCAGAAGGAAGACCTCGTGCGCCAGGTGGCACTGCTGGAGTCGTTCAGCGCCGCGAACGGGTGGACCTATGAGGTGCTGCAGGACCTGGGCTCCGGCCTCAACTACCATAAGAAGGGCCTGCGCCTCCTGATCAAACGCATCTGCAAAGGTGAGGTCGGGCGCCTTGTGATCACGCACAAGGACCGCCTGCTGCGCTTCGGCTCGGAGCTCGTATTCTCTCTCTGCCCTGCGTGCCATGATTGATTCAGGTGCCGAGATCGGAGAGAATTAAGGTATACAACATCCGATAGGAAAGGGGGTTAGGGGGAAACCCCGGCGGGGTTTCCCCCTCCCCTGGCTCGGCAGCCAAGCGGACGAAGGGGTGTGTAGGATGAACGGAAAGACTGCGCTGCGAGAGGTGGCGCCGACGCCACCAGAGCGCAGCGTCGAGGTGCCGCCGCGGGCACAACGGCGGCAGTTCACGGCGGCGTACAAGCAGAGGATTCTCGAGGAGGCAGACCGCTGCACAGAGGCGGGGGAACTTGGTGCGCTACTGCGGCGCGAGGGTCTGTACGCCTCACACCTGAGCAAGTGGCGGCGGCAGCGGGATGCGGCCGTACAGGCGGCCCTCAACCAGAAGCGCGGGCGCAAGCCGGCGGATCCTCTGAACGTGGAGGTGAATCGGCTGCGCCGCGAGAACGCACGGTTGCAGCAGGACCTGGCACGGGCCGAGAAGGTGATCGAGGTCCAGGGAAAAGTCTCAGATCTCTGTGTGCCACGAAGGCGACGGGTGGCTTAGCGCCTGGAGCCATGCTTCATTGGAGATGAGGGTAGGCCCCTCGGAACCGCCTTGCAGGAGGAGGTTCCAAACCACCGTAAGTGGCTGAGGACAAAAGCCTTGGTCGTGAGCGTTACGGAAAAGGCGAGGCTAGACCTCGTCAGGTGCGTGCCTCGGAGCTGAAGGACCTAAACCGCTGTGAAAGTGTCGAAAGAACTTCTGACGTCATCAAAACCAGGATTGGGAGCGCGTCCTGGGATAAGTCTGGCGGGCGCCTGCTGACTGGCCAGACGGTGACCGGCATGAAGGCGGCAGGAACGAGGCACAGGCTCTGGTGAGGAACGTGGGAACCTGCATGCTGATGCCAAGGGAACCATCTGAAGCGGTGCACCCGTGAGGACCAATACCGATGCGGCATGCAGGGACGGGGGCGTCTGTAGTAGCGAGGAGGCTCCGTAATGGGAGCGGAGCGAAGGGACGCACTTATTCCGGGGTGGCCATAGGCCAACCGAGAGGGAGGAGCCAGTGGACGCACCCAAACCGTATGAGATACCCAAGAAGCAGGTCCTAACAGCCTTCAAGCTCGTCAAAGCGAGCCATGGGGCGGCTGGGATCGACAACCAGAGCATTGAGGCATTCGAGGCTGATCTCAAGAACAACCTGTACAAGATCTGGAACCGGATGTCCTCCGGGAGTTACTTCCCTCCACCCGTGAAAGCGGTCGAAATACCGAAGAAAACGGGCGGTACCAGAATTCTCGGGGTGCCCACAGTCGCCGACCGCGTAGCTCAGATGGTCGTCAAACTGGTGCTGGAGCCCGTGGTGGAACCGGTGTTCCACCCGGACTCGTACGGGTACCGGCCTGGGCGGTCCGCGGCGCAGGCCCTGGGGGTCACACGCGAGAGATGCTGGCGGTATGACTGGGTTCTGGAGTTTGACATCAGGGCGCTGTTCGACAACATTAGCCACGAATTGCTCATGCGTGCTGTGCGCTGGCACACGGACAATCCGTGGGTTCTGCTCTACATAGAGCGATGGCTGAAGGCGCCGTTTCAGAAGCCGGATGGTACGATCGAAGACAGGCATCGGGGCACGCCTCAGGGCGGCGTGGTTAGTCCGCTGCTGGCAAACCTCTTCATGCACTACACCTTCGATGCGTGGATGGCTCGAGTTCATCCGGACAAACCGTTCGCGAGGTATGCCGACGATGCAGTGGTGCATTGCTGGACGGAGGCCGACGCCGAAAGGCTGAAGACCGACCTGGCGCAACGCTTTGCTGAGTGTGGACTCGAACTGCATCCGACCAAGACGCGGATCGTCTACTGCCAGGACAGTAACCGCAGGGGAACATACTCGAACACGAGTTTCGACTTCCTCGGCTACACGTTCCGCCCGCGACAGTCCAAGACGGGCAGCGGAAAGTACTTCGTCAGCTTCTCACCGGCCGTCAGTCGAAAAGCCCAAACCGCCATGCGGCAGGCTATACGGGATTGGCAGCTGCACCTCAAGACCAACAGTTCCTTGGAGGATCTGGCGCGTATCGTGAATCCCACGGTTCGCGGATGGATGCAATACTACGGGCTGTTCCACAGTTCAGCCATGTTCGGGGTGCTCAATCATCTCGACCGGGAGCTTGTCCTGTGGGCGAGGAAGAAGTTCAAGAAGTACAAGCGGCATCAGCGCAGGGCAACGCACTGGCTTGGGCGCATAGCCCGCAAGCAGCCGGAGTTGTTCGCGCACTGGGCATTGGGGCACAGACCAGCGGAGGGATAAGGGGAGCCGGATGAGTTGAGAGACTCACGTCCGGTTCTGTGAGAGCCTCGGGGTGAAACTCCTCGGGGCTACTCGCCTGAGGACACTCTGCAGCCGCTGCTCAGCGCGACGCCCCTCGCCATCCACGGCCGGCTGAGAGTGAAAGATGGCGTGGCCCGAGATGCGGGCCACGCCAAGGATCTCTAGGGGTTATTGCGCTGCTGAACGCCGTTGACGATGAACGTGACCACTTCCGTCTTGCCCTGATAGGCGTTGCCAGCTGCCTGGTTGAGCGTGACCTTGAACTGGAGGTCTACGGACGCGTTTGGCGCAATGGCGACTTTGGTCCCATCAGGGAACAAGAGCGGCACCGGGCCCGCGAGGAAAGTATCGAGCGGCTCGTTGGCCACGGCCTCGTAGATCGTGGGATCTGTGGGCTCTGGTGCCAGCACCTCAACGGTCAACTGGTCCTTGAGGTTGCTCGGCGTGATCTCGGAGGCCTGCACCGAGGAAATCCACCCGGCGAGGGAGCCTGTGTTGAGAACGTTCAGAAGGCGGCTGTGGGAGTCGCCCGGCGCCCAGAGGCCGGTCGGGTACTTGTTGTTCGCTGGGTCCTGCGTGCTGACGTAGAACAGGGGACCCGGCCCCGGGTCCCCGTTGTCCCGGCCCGAGGAGAGGGTCAGCGTTCCCGCGGTGAAGGTGTTCTGGGCCGAGGACGTGTTGGCCTGGAAGAGAGCGAACGTGGCTCCGGACCCCAGGGCGATGACACCGACCGCGGCAGCGATCAGGGCGATGCGTTGAAACATGGGTCACCTCCTCATCCCGTGGCGCGAATGGCTGGCGCTGGCCAGCCATTCGCGATCCAAGGAATTATTGCCAAGCGGTCGGGGCAGTGCCGGCTACGTTGGTGTTGTTCGCAGCCTGGACAGCTTCAACCATAAGGTCGACTGTGCCTGTCTCGTTCTGATAGTCGTTGCCTGCAGCGAGCGGCATCGAGTAGCTGATGTTGAAGGTGTCCTGCCACTGCGATCCGCCCGTCGCCTCAGCGACAACCTGGTTGGCAGCGTTGGGGTCGAACTTGGCGTTGTTCGAGTCGGTGATCGACACGGCGAGCGGCGTGGTGTCGGCGCCGGCGTTGGTGAAGATGGGGCCGCTCTCAGATGTGCTGAGTCCGATCCAGGCATCGAGCGAGCCGGTGTAGGTCACCTGGAAGGCGCAGGCGTTCGCGACACTGTCACCAGGCGCGATGTTGCCGATGTCGCAGGTGTAGCCGGCCTGCGGGCCGGTCAGGCTGACGGAGCCGGCCGCGAAGGTGTTCGCGGTGTTATCGGTCTGAGCCGAGAAGAGGGCGAAGCTGGTGGCGGCCGTGAGCGCGCCGACCACGCCGATGGTAGCCAGAGACAACGCGATCCGCTTTGCAAGCAGAGACAATTCGGTATCCTCCCTTGTATGATGAGGTGGGGAAACCCATCTGGGCAGCGTCCTGACCGCACGAAAGGGCGCTGCTCAACCTCTGCCTTCCGGCTTTCGTCGGGGCGACCGGACACCAGCGACCCTGAGCCAGGTAAGGGCGCCAGCGGGCAGTACCGGCCGCCGAGGCGTTCGAGGCCTCCTCAGCGACCTTTCTCACCTCCTGATCCGGCCGCGGTCGACGCCGCGCGCCGGCGCTCGCTCTCTTCGAGCGCCTTCCAGAGGGAGAGGAACTGCTCCCCGATGAGGTAAAGCGCCGGGATCCCGATCAGGACCCCGAAGCCGAGCGGCCTGT
>JAJYKO010000602.1 GCA_021788565.1 Chloroflexota bacterium | reverse complement strand
AGTTATCTGGTTCTTCTTGTCCGGCAAGACGTACTCGTCCACCGAGCCGTCCGGCTTCTCGACCCGCACCCACCCTATCACCGACCTCTTGTCGTCCAGTGGCAAGTAGGTGATCTTCGCCGTCGTATGCCAGTGGATGCCGGTACCCAGCGCGCTACCACCCACTCTGAACACCATTGGTTGAGAGGTCATGGTGTTCTTCTGATCCTCTGCGTAGTGCACGAAGTTGATGAGTTGGTCACCGTAGAACCGCTGCGGCCAGTGACACTGCTCGCAAGTGTCCCTGCTAGGGCGGAGATCTTCAATGGGGGCAGGGATGGGCCGCGGGTAGCTGTTGAAAGCCACCGCGAGAACCTGCCTTATACCGGAGATTTTTGACTTCACGAGCCACGGGGCGCCCGGGCCAATGTGACAGCTGACGCACTCTACCCTCGCGTGGGGAGAAGCGTTGTGTCCAGTGTCCTCGGGCTGCATCACCTGGTGGCACACCTTGCCGCAGAATTCGCTGGATTCCATGAAGTCCGCTGCTCCCCAGGTCGTGACTGTCATCAGCACCAGGATGCCTGCCGTCAGTCCGGAGAAGACCATGACGCCCTTACGCTGGCTGGGATCGTTCAAATTGAGAACCGGGAACGTGGCGGCAACCAGGCCGAACTTCGCCTGCCGGCGTCTCTCCACGATGATGCCGATAGGGATGATAACCAACCCCAGGACAAAGACCGCGGGTCCGACCATAAAGGCGAGGATGCCGGTGTAGGGGTTAGCCACAGCACCGGTGGCGCCGAGACCCAGGAGAACGACGATGATGACCAGGGAAAACACCGCCATGACGATGCCGAGGAGACTGATGGGGTTCACCAGAGTGGGCCGCAGGTTCTTTTGCATCGCACCTCACCTTTGAGAATAAGTAGCGAAGAAAGGACCATCTAGTGGTAAATCTGGCTCCGACTGGGTCGGCCAGACGAGCAAAGAAGGGAACCCTCAGACGCGCGGCCTTGCGCAACCAAGTTGATATTCAACCTAGCTTGTCCATTGTACATCACATGGAGGGGGTTCTGGCAAGAGGCTCATCCGGCACTCATTATGCAATTGCCTTTGGGCTTAACAGGCCTATCAGGTCCAATTCGTCATATGAGGTGCAGCGGTTAGCCGAGGGAGATCCCAGGTTATTCAAGAGGAGAGTAGATTACATGAGACTTCGCCGAACACAGTTGGCGGTCCCCGCTTCGAGCATGAAAATGATGAGGAGTGCCTCCGCCTCTAATGCGGACGAGGTGTTCCTCGATCTTGAGGATTCAGTAGCTCCATCTGAAAAGGAACCATCCCGCGCCAAAGTCGTACAGGCCCTGAGGGAATTCAACTGGACAGGCAAGGTGGTGTGCGTTCGCGTCAACGGCCTGGACACCAAGCTCGCCTATCGTGACATCATAGAGGTGGTCGAGGCAGCCGGCCAGTACATAGACACCATAATGGTGCCGAAGGTGCGGCGCCCGGACGACGTGTACTTCGTCGATACCCTTCTCACGCAGATAGAAGAGAACGTTGGCATTGAGAAGAGGATCGGTATCGAGGCACAGATCGAGAACGCGGAAGGGCTCATAAACGTGGATCGGACAGCGTTTGCCAGCCCGCGGCTCGAGACCATAATCTTCGGCCCTGGCGACTTCGCGGCCTCCATGAGCATCCCCAATCTCAGCATTGGCGCGGACAAGATGGAGTACCCAGGTCATGTCTGGCACTACGTCATGACCAGAATCGCTGTGGCTGCACGGGCGGCCGGCCTCCAGGCCATGGATGGCCCCTTCGGCTCCTACACCAACCTCGAGGGATTGAGAGACTCCGCGAAAATGGCATTCAGCCTGGGCTATGACGGCAAGTGGGCCGTTCATCCGGCCCAGATCGACGTCATCAACGACGTGTTCACGCCATCGGAGCAGTTGGTCCGCCAGGCCGTTGCCTTCGGCGAGCGGTATTTGAGGGCGACAGAGGTCGAGGGGCTCGGCGCTGTGGCACTTGACGGCCAGATGATCGACGGGGCATCGCTCCGCATGGTGCATGCGCTGCTGCGACGCTCGGATCAGGTTAAGGAAGCCGAGGAGTCCAGAAAGAGCCAGGAGCCTGAGGAGGCCGGAACCAAGGTCGCCTGAACGGGGACAGCGAGCAGGGATCGCAGGGCGGGGAACCAAACAGGATAGACAGGATGCGCAAGATGCGAAGGCCTAATTAGTAGGGTTGCTCCTCGCATATCCTGTTGATCCTGTCCATCGTGTTTCTGTTCCCGGTCCAGTCCGTCTCCCCCTGTTACCAACCAGCAAGTCCCCGCCCCTGGTATAATGCCGTTAAGAGGGAGGCGACCCAGCGGGCGCTAAGGCGCCTCTCTCGCGCATTGCTACGTGCGGGGGAAGAAGGCCATGCTCAAGGCGAAGACGGTGTCGGCGGTCTCAGCGGGCGGTGTTGTGGTGCGGAGACTCGCGGACCGGATACAGGTGGCCCTCGTTGGAAACAGCCAGCGCGACACCTGGTATCTTCCAAAGGGCGGCCTCGACAAGGGAGAGACCATAGAACAGGCGGCGGTGCGCGAGGTGATGGAGGAAACCGGCCTGGATGTTCGCGTCGTCGGGCCGGTCAAGGCCATCTTCTATTGGTTCAACGCTCGCGGGGCTAGGGTGCACAAGACGGTGCACTACTTCCTGATGGAAGCAACCGGGGGAGACTTCTCCCGCCGTGATACCGAAAACGACCGTGCAGCCTGGTTCGACCTGGAGGACGCACTCTCCGCGATGAGTTACAGCAACGAAGTGGAAGTCGTTCGGGAGGCCACAGCTTCCCTCGGATTGTAGCCGCAGGCTTTAGCCTGCGTCTCCTAGAACGACGAGGCTCCACGCAGGCGGAACCCTGCGGCTACAGTGCCTTCCGCACCAGATACCTCTTGCGCCACTTGGTTATTGTGGAGGCAACGTGCGCGACGGGCGAAGTCAGCTTCCCGTGAACTGTTCCGAGGCTCAGCGCGGTCAGGAAACCCGCCGCCCCCTCGAATTCCGCCATCTCCACGTATGAGTGGCCCAGTTCCCACCAGACGTGCGCGTCGCTCCCCGCTCCGCGCAGCTTATGGTGCAGATCGGCAAATCGGTCTGCAGCCTCCTGATCCGCTGGAAAAGTCGTGCGGGAGTTCCGCACCTCGATCACATCCACCAGGTCGATGATCTCCAGCAGCGCCTCCCGCGCCAGCGCACTCTTGCGGACCCTATCGAATGGGTGGGGTATGTACACGACGCCGCCCTGGGCGTGGATCTCCTCCGCCGTGTCCCCCGGGCTCTTCCCTCGCGGGATCTCCTCCGAGATGAACAACCCGATAATCTCACCACGCGTGGTCTTGATCTCCTCACCGGGTATCACGCGGAAGGGAGCCAGACGCTGAAGCTCGCGGGCAGCCGCATACCTGTTGTGGTCGGTAATGGCAATACAGCTGATCCCACGCCGGACACAGGTTCGGATAATCGACCCGAGCGTCATGTTGGAGTCGAGGGAAAGGTTGCTATGGAGGTGGAGGTCACACTTCAGCAAAAGTCATCTCCAGATAAGAGCCGTACCGATTCCGAGAAGTCCACCCGCGAACACCTCGATCCTGGTATGGCCCAGCAACTCGCGCAGTCTCTCCTCATCCAGCCTCTGGTGTTTGAAGTACTCGTCGAGCAGGCGATTCAAGATCCGGGCCTGAGCGCTCACTGCCTGCCGAATACCGGCGGCATCGTACATCACGACTGAGGCGAATATCACGGCGAGAGCGAACGTGCTTGAACGAACGCCGTCTTGAATGCCGATGCTGGTAGCCAGGGCGCTGACGAGCGTGGAGTGGGAACTGGGCATCCCGCCCATGCTAACCAGCTTCCACAGATCGAGCCTGTGCTCCAGCAGCAGGTGAATGAGCACCTTCAAGATCTGAGCGATTAGCCACGCAACGATTGATACAACGAGGATGTGGTTCTGAAATACTTCCATGGTGAATCAGTGATGAGTGATGAATAAGGAGTAATGCGCGTCGAGGTAGCTACTCATCACTCATTACTCATTACTGGAGAAGGCTCAGTCTCGCCAGCCATTAGTCGACTCACCCTAAGTTCGGCCCGATCGAGCATGTTGGTGCACAGGTTGGCCAGCCTCATGCCCAGCTCGAATTGCTCTATGCTAGCTTCCAGCGTGAGGCCGCCTTCTTCCAACTCTTGAATGGCAGTCTGAAGTTTCTCGAAAGCCTCTTCGAACGACAACTCCTCCATCATCCCCCCACTATTCCCAACCCTGTCCATCCTGTCTCATGACTACGTCTTCAACGCGCGAGCCGATTCTGCCATCTACGACCTGGATCCGAAGCAGATCGCCGACAGAAACGTCATTCACGCGCCGCACCAGGTTGCCGCTGGTTGGATCGAAGCAGAGGCAGTACCCGCGTTCCAGCGTCTGATACGGGCTGAGGGCATCCAGCGCCAACTTGGACCCCCTGAGCTGCTCACGGCTGACCTGGAGACGATGGACCAGAGCCCGCGCCCCAATAGTTATGGTCTCGTCCACCTCGC
>JAJYKO010000601.1 GCA_021788565.1 Chloroflexota bacterium | reverse complement strand
ATCACGACGGGGACGGTCTGCTGGCCACCGCTCATGTAGTGCGCTTTGGCGGCGACGTTGACGATCGGGTCCAGGGCCAGGGCGGCGAAGTCTATGTAGCTGATCTCCGCTATGGCGGGCACACCGGCTAGAGCAGCGCCGATGGCCGCCGCGGTGAAACCGTTCTCCGAGATAGGGGTGTCCAGGATGCGATCGGGCCCAAAGCGATCGAGCAGCCCCTTGCTGGCGCCGAAGGGACCGCCCCTGGCCCCGATGTCCTCTCCAAGCATGATCAGCGTGGGGTCTCGCTGCATCTCCTCCCCGATGGCCTCGTTGAGAGCCTGCAGATAGCTGATCTGGCGTTGCTCGCCCTCGGATTCGGAAATCACTACATCCCCGCTCGGAGCGAAGAGATACTTGAAAGCCTCGGCCGGATCGGGGTCTGGTTCCGAGAGGGCGGCCGCGACGGCGTCTTCCAATTGCCGCGCTACTTCCTCTTCTACCGTCGAGAGCTCACCCTCCCCGCAGGTCATCGTGTCGAGGAGGTGCCGCCTCAACCGAGCGATAGGGTCCTCCTGGCGCCACTGCTCGAGCTCCTCTCGGTCGCGATAGCCAGTGCCGGGATCACCTGTGCTGTGACCGCCGAAGCGGTAGGTCATGGCCTCGATCAGAGTCGGGCCCTTCGCCGCCCGAGCTCGGGCGGCGGCCCTGGACACCGCCTCATAGATAGCCAGGGGGTTGTTGCCGTCCACGATGACCCCGGGCATGCCGTATGCCGCGGCACGATCCGCCACGTTCTTCACCCGCATCACGTTCTCCTGCCTGGTGAAGATGGCGTACTGGTTGTTCTCGCAGACGAAGATCACGGGCAGATCCCAGATGGCCGCGAGGTTGAGCGCCTCATGGAATGTGCCCTGGTTTGATGCCCCGTCGCCGAAGAACGCGACGGCGATTCGGCCGTTCCGCAGCGTCTTCGCCGCGAGACCCCCTCCAACCGCCATGGTCATCGATGCACCCACGATAGGGAAAGCGCCGAGCATCCCCTTGCTGAGGTCGGCGATGTGCATGGAGCCACCCCTGCCGTGCAGAAACCCCCCGGGCTTGCCCGCCAATTCGGCCATGGCACCCTTGAGATCGCCGCTCCTGGCAATGGCGTGGCCGTGGCCACGGTGGGTGCTGGTAACGTAGTCGGCATCATCGACGGCTGCGAGCGTCGCCGCGGCTACCGCTTCCTGGCCGACATACAGGTGGCCGCGCCGCGGCAGCCGGCCTGCCTGGTACATCTCCTGGGCGCGCTCCTCGAAAACCCTGATCCGGAGCATGCCGCGGTAAATCTGGAGGAGCCTGTCTTTCGTGATTGCTTGCGGGGCGTCCGCTGTCTCGGTCATTGGGCCTCCTGTTGGGATCGGTAGGGGGCGGCAAAGCGCAGCGGAGACGCCGCTTTAGCGACCAAACCCGCGGAATCTGGGAGATCAAGTCGCGCGGAACAGGGCGCGGGCCAAAGACTCCGCGGGGTTCGGCTTGGCTTCGATTTAGGACCGAGCAACGGGTTTGGGTAGCGAGCCGCGCTCCAGCGCCTGCCTGTAGAGGCGTGATCCTTCGGCACTAAATCTCTTGAGCAGCTCCTGCGGGGGCTTGCGGCCCTCGTCGTAATAGTATCGGGCGGCCTCTCCCACGACGTAGGTTCCAACGTAGGCGATGGCGGCTTTGGGGGCCGCCGCGATCAAGGACGGAAGCATGCCGACGGTTATCCTGGCTGTGCTGCGCCACAGCAGGCCGTTGCCGATAACAGGTACAATCTCGGCGAGGACCTGGCGAGTCAATGAGACATCACGGCCGTAGATAGCGGCGAGTCTCAGAGCCATCATCACCTGGTTCTTGGTGAGGACGAAGAAATCGGCCAGAGAGCCAGCAACGCCGCCGATGAGCGGCAGGTTGGCGGGCAGGTTTGCCAGCAGGGCGAACTGGGCGTTGACCCGAGACGTCTCCTCGACGATCTGCTGCGCCACCGCGGGCCGCGCGGCCGGGATGCGCCTGGCGAAAGGGGTGCGGACATTCGGAATCGCATCCAGGACTATAGGTATGAGTTTCGCCTGCACCTCGGCCTGGTCCCTGGCATCCACGAACGCCGTGCGAATGAAGGAAACAAAGGAGAAGGTCCGGTACGCGGTATTGCGCAGGTCGCGGCTTATTTCGACGGTATCGGCGTGAGTGAACACCAGAATCGCCGGTACCCGTGCGCGGTTGATGACAGCGGACGTCTGCTTGCCAATCTCGGCGAGAGGACGATCCAACCGGGCGACCAGGATGATAAGATCGGGCTTTTCGCCCGGCGGAATGGGGTCCGGCTTCTCACCGAGGTCGAACAACGTGAATAGCCGGCCAAACTCAGTGGATGGTGTGCTGCCCAGAATTGACCTGGCCACGGTGTGTCTGCCGGATTCGGGTTCGCCAAGCAACCAGATGTCCAGAGGGGCCGTGGCTTCCCTCTCGATACCCTCTGGGTTGAACTCCCGGATGACCTTCCAGAAATCGCCCATCACGCCGATACTGCCAATGCTCATGGAGGCATCCTCCTGATCGTCGAGCCGCTAGTGGGGCCGGTTACGCTGCCCCGCAAACTAATCCTATTCTAGAGCATTCTTGACAACGCGGCAAAAGTCGGACTACACTCCGCTAACCTCATTGCTGGCTGCGCCTGGCGCCGGTTCCTCGCATTCAGAGCCCGCCCATGGCGCGTTTGGTGACGCCAGAGAGTTGTACTTCTGAGAGGGTAATACCGCGACGCGCACCGTATTCGTCGGCATCACGGCGTTGGTCCTCGCGGCGGCGGCCATACTAGTGGTTGTCCGCTTGAGTGGAACTCAAGGTCCAACCACCGTCTCAATTCCACCTGCACCGACCGAGATAGCCGCGCTTCCGACGACTCAGCCTTCGGCTACATCGCCCGCTGTTTCCACCCCTGCCGCGCCCGCAGCTTCGGCAACGCCGATCCCCACTCCCGTAGCGGTCAAGATTGGCTTGGTAGCCCCACTCAGCGGAGAGCTGAAGGCGCTCGGCCAGTCTACGGAGAATGGATTCAACCTGGCCATCGCCGGGGCGAACGCAACGAGCAGGCTGAAGATCGCCACAGTGATTGGCGACGATAAGAATGACGCGTCCGTTGGAGGCGACGCCGCGACCCGGCAGATCACTCAGGACAAGGTCAGCGCAATTGTGGGGTCCGTGTCCTCACCGGTGTCCATCGCTATCTCCGATGTTGCTCAGGCCAAGAAAGCAGTCCAAATCACCCCAGCCTCGCCGAACGAGAAGGTGACCGTGGACAACGGCAAGCGCAAGGACTATGTCTTCCGCGCGTGCTACGTCGATCCGTTCCAGGGGCAAGTGATGGCCAAGTTCGTCGCCGACAACCTCAAACTGAAGACGGCGGCCGTCGTGTACGACAACTCTAATGAATACAGCAAGGGGCCGGCCACTGCCTTCAGAGACGGTTTTACGCAGATGGGCGGCAAGATCACTGATTTTGAGGCATACAACACCAACGACACCAATTTCTCGGCCATCCTGACGAAGATCGCGGCCAACAAGCCCGCCTTTCTGTACATCCCCGACTACTACAACAAGATTAACCTCATCGCGGCGCAGGCTCGACAAAACGGGATCACGGCTGTGCTGGGAGGCAGCGATGGCTGGGGCTCCTCTGATCTCGACATGAAGATCACGGACGGCAGCTACTTCAGCGAGCAGTTCAGCCCGGCGGCAGCCACTGTCGAGGTGCAGGACTGGATAAGGATGTACCAGGCGAAGTTCGGCTCCGCGCCGGACGTGTTCGCCAGCCTCGCTTACGATGCCACAAGGATGTTGACCGACGCCATCGTCAGGGCGGACAGCAGCGATCCTTCCAGGATCAAGGATGCTCTGGCCGCGACGAAGGACTTCCAGGGCGTGACGGGCAACACGACCCTCGACGCAAACGGCGACGCCGTTAAGAGCGTGCCGATCATCAAGATCCAGGGCGGCAAGGAGACGTACGCGGGAAACGTATCCCCATAGGCGCGGAGCCGCAGAAACTCGCATTCTTGACAGCGCCGCGAGGGTAAGGATAAACTCGCTTAGTTTCCGGACGCCCAGGCCCCGGGGGCAATTCTCTTTGCTCATGTCCACCTTCCACCATCCATCGCAGGCAACTGGTTGTCGCAACGGCTAACCTGTTTCGTCGTACGTCAATCTTCTGGCAATGAGGCCGTCGTCGCCACGCATCGGCGTGTGGTGACGCGGGGAGAGGAGCGGCACGGCCTAGCAAGCTGCCCAGCTCAGGCGCGGGTCAGGCACCGGCCTGGGAAGGATAGAGGGGTAGGCACCCGATTCACCGTGTGGTACTACGCGAACCAGCCCATGCTGCGCCACGAAGCGTAGTAGATTAGGAAGCATCGAGAGGAGGATCCCGTGAAGCGTTCCAGGCACATCTTTGTTGCGGCCTTTGCCCTGGTGGCAGCCGCCATGCTGGTAGCCGCTTGCGGTGGGGGAACTGCCGCTCCGGCAGCGACCTCGGCTCCAGCCGCCGCGCCGACCAAGGCAGCCGCCGCCCCCGCAGGGGC
>JAJYKO010000600.1 GCA_021788565.1 Chloroflexota bacterium | reverse complement strand
TAGCCACAGATCGACGCGTAGAGGGTAGAGATGCCGGAGAAACAACCAACGCCCGAGCAGATGATGCAGATAAACCCCAATCCCACACCGCGGGATTGGATGGACCCGCACATTGATTTCGAGGCGCGAAAAGGAAGCTACTGCTACAGCGCCAAGCCGGAGATGCTGCAGCAGTTGGGGATGGCCAATCCCCGGAAGTGGCAGCCCTGGGAGCAGGACTGGAAGCTGCCGGAAAACTGGAAAGAGATCATCCTGAATGGGATGAAAGAGAGGCTGGGCCGGTTCCGCTCGTTCCAGCTCTACATGGATATCTGCGTTCGCTGTGGCGCGTGCGCGGACAAGTGCCACTACTTCGCCGGTTCCGGCGATCCCAAGAACATGCCCGTCATGCGAGCGGAGTTGATGCGGTCCGTCTATCGCAGATACTTCACCACCGCCGGCAAGATCTTCGGCAAGCAGGTGGGTGCGCGAGACCTCACCGAGGACGTCATCAAAGAGTGGTTCTACTACTACTACCAGTGCACGGAGTGCCGGCGCTGCTCGGTATTCTGCCCCTACGGCATCGACACTGCTGAAATCACCATGATGGGTCGGGAGCTGCTGAACCTGATCGGGGTGAACATCAATTGGATACTTGAGCCGGCAGCCAACTCCTACAGGACCGGCAATCACCTGGGTATCCAGCCCCACACCTTCAAGGACAATCTCGACTTCGCCCTCGACGACCTGGAAGAGATCACCGGGGTCCGTGTGGAGGCTCCCATCAACAAGAAGGGCGCAGAGGTGCTGCTGGTGGTTCCCTCCGCCGACTACTTCGGTAGCCCCCACTACTTCACCTTCCTTGGCTACCTGGCGATTCTGCATGAGATCGGTCTGGACTATACCTTCAGTCCTTTCGCCGGCGAGGGTGGCAACTTCGGTCTCTTCACCTCCCACGAGATGATGAAGCGGCTCAACGCTAAGATCTACTCCGAGGCCAAGCGGCTGAAGGTGAAGTGGATCCTCGGCGGGGAGTGCGGCCACATGTGGCGCGTGATCCACCAGTACATGGCGACCCACAATGAGCCGGCCGACTACCTGGAGGTGCCGGTCTCCCCGATTACCGGCACCAGGTTCGATAACGCCAGCAGCACCAAGATGGTGCACATCGCCGAGTTCACCGCTGACCTGATAAAGAACGGCAAGCTCAAGCTGGATCCCAGTCGCAACGACAGGTGGAAAGTCACCTATCACGACTCGTGCAACATCGCGCGTGCCATGGGGCTCCTTGAGGAGCCGCGTTACATCCTCAAGAGCTGCTGCAACCAGTTCTACGAGATGCCAGAGAACACCATTCGGGAGAAGAGCTTCTGCTGTGGCAGCGGCTCGGGACTGGGCACCGAGGAGAACCTGGAGATGCGGCTGCGAGGGGGACTCCCTCGGGCGAACGCCGTGAAGTACGTTCACGAGAAGCACGGCGTGAACCTGCTTACCTGCATGTGCGCTATCGACAAGGCGACTCTGCCGACCCTGATGGAGTACTGGGTGCCGGGGGTCGAGGTCGCCGGTGTTCACGAACTGCTGGGAAATGCCCTGGTGATGAAGGGGGAGAAGGAGAGAACGACGGACCTACGGTCCGAGCCTCTACCCTACGTCAAGGAGGAGGTTGGAGTCAATGTATGACGCCCATAAGATTATCCCGGGTCTGATCCTCTTCCTTGCGGTTCTCCTGTCTCCGTTCCTGTACAGCGCTAGCACCGGGCAGGCGGCCTCGAAACCGGAGCTCGCCAAACCGACTCAGGGAACGACCTGCGTCGAGCCCACGGCGTGGATGAAGGCCAACCATATGCAGCTGCTAATTCAGTGGCGGGACGACTTCGTTCGGAACGGCCAGACGACCTACGTGGCCAGCGACGGGCAGAAGTACGACATCAGCCTCACCGGCACATGCCTTAAGTGCCACTCCAAAGAAAAGTTCTGCGATAGTTGTCACAGCTATGCGGGCGTGCAGCCGAACTGCTGGAGTTGCCACACCGCCCCCAAGGAGAGCTAGGGCATGAGAACCGACAGAAGACAATTTCTGAAAATCGCCGGTATCGCTGCCCTTGGGCTCGGCCTGAAGCCGACTATCGACGAATTGCGCGGTGCCGGCCTGGTAGAAGCCTCTCCTCAGATGGTGGCTAAGGGAACCGGTGAGAGTGTTCGGTGGGCTCTGGCGGTCGACCTCCCAAAGTGCTGGGCGACCCCCGGCTGCACCGACTGCATCATGGCTTGCGATGAGACCCACAACATCCCTCAGTTCGACGATCCCAAGAAGCAGATCAAGTGGATCTGGCTGGAGCCGTACGGTAAGGTGTTCTCCGAGCAGGACCCCAGGCTGACCGCACCCGGTGGGAGCAGTCCTGCCAACCTGGCGAGTCTGCCCACGCTCGTTCTGTGCAACCATTGCGAGAACCCTGCCTGCGTCAGGGTGTGTCCCACCCAGGCTACCTTCCAGAGACCGGACGGGATCGTGATGATGGACTACCACCGCTGCATCGGCTGCAGGTACTGTATGGTGGCCTGTCCGTACGGGGCTAGGAGTTTCAACTTCGTCGATCCGCGCACGGGGCTGGACATGAACAAGGTCAACCCCGATTACCCGACTCGAACGCGCGGAGTTGTGGAGAAGTGCACCCTATGTGCGGAAAGGATCGACGTCGGCAAGACGCCAGCCTGTGTCGATGCCTGTCCGCAGAAGGCCCTGGTATTCGGCGACATCAACAACGCGAGCTCGCAGATACGGAAGATCGTCGAGAGCCGCTACACCATGGTGCGGAAGCCGGAGATGGGCACCAAGCCGCAGATCTATTACATCGTGTCGTGAGCTGTGGACCCAACGACTTGTCACGTGAGACGTAGGTTGGCTCTGTAAGGGCCGGTGCCGGTCCGCCAGCGATCAACCCTGTAGGGGTCGGCGGCTCTGCCGGCCCGTTCGGGCGGACACGGCGGTCCGCCCCCACACGTCAACACCACCGTGTCGGTCCATTAGGGATGCTACTACCGGAATTCGCTCGAGGTTGAGATGCTAGAGAAAGCGTTCAGTGGAAGCCGCAGATACTGGGGATGGGTGCTGTTCCTGCTTGTCGTTATGGCAGTGGGATTCAGCGTCTACCTTTCGCAGGCCCTTACGGGAGGCGACGCCTCCGGTTTGAGCCGGGATGTCCCGTGGGGCTTCTTCATCGCCAACTATACCTTCATGGTTGGAGTCGCGGCATCTGCCGTCATGGTGGTTTTGCCCTACTACCTCCACAATCAGAAGGACTTCGGCAGGCTCACCACCCTGGGGGAGTTTCTGGCAGTGGCGGCCATAGCCACAACCCTGCTGTTCATCATGGCCGACCTGGGACAGCCCGGAAGGGCCTTCAACATCATCCTTTACGCCACGCCCAACTCTCCGTTCTTCTGGAACACCATCATCCTCCCTGGCTACCTGCTGATCAACCTGGTGACTGCCTGGTTCACCCTGGACGCGGAGCGACAGGAGGTGCGAGTGCCAGGGTGGGTGCGGCTGCTGATCTTCGTCTCCATCCCGTGGGCCATCAGCATCCATACAATGACCTCCTTTGTATACAGCGGCCTGGCGGCACGGCCCCTCTGGAACTCGGCCATCCTGACCCCGCGGTTTCTGGCTTCGGCTTTCGCCTCGGGCCCGGCCCTGCTGATCATCCTGGCCGTCGTCGTGAGAAAATTCGCCGGGTTCGACGTGGGCGGTAAGGCCATCCAGAAACTGGCCATGATAGTGACCTACGCTACCATCACCAACCTGTTTCTCGTCGTTGCGGAGCTGTTCTCCGTGGTGTTCACCAACGTCGGGAGCCATATGGAGTCCTTCCAGTATCTCTACTTTGGTCTGGATGGAAAAGATGGGCTCGTCCCATTCACCTGGGTATCCACTCTCCTCTCCGTGGTTGCTATAATCATGTTGGTGAACCCCGCGACGCGCCGCAACGAGAGGAGTTTGCTGGTTGCGTGCACTGCCGTCTACTTCTCCATGTGGATTGATAAGGGACTCTGCCTGGTGGTTGGGGGATTCGTCCCTTCTCCCCTCGGAGATGTCACAGAATATCTGCCGACGGTGGCGGAGCTGTTGATTGCCGCTGCCATCTACGCGACGGCAGCACTGATCCTGACGGTTCTATACAAGATCACCATAGCCGTGAAGGAAGAGGAGGTTACGCCTAGCGCGTTTACTAGTGGCCTGCCGGAGGCCAACGGCCGGTTTGTGGTCGAGGTCGGTGCTGGTAAGTGAGTTTACCTGTTCGGATTCAAGATTAGGAGGTGCGAGATGCCAACTGTAACTTTGCGGGGGCGAGACTTCGACGTCGATGAAGATGGGTTCCTGCAGGATCCGTCCATCTGGAACGAGGACGTTGCTGCCTGCTTCGCGGACACCGAGGAGATCCCTGAGCTCAGCGAGGACCACTGGAAGGTCATCAACTACCTGCATAACTACTACACCCAGTTCGGCATAGCCCCAATGGTCAGAAAGGTTTGCAAGGACACAGGTTTTGATCTAAAATACATCTACAAGCTGTTTCCCTCCGGGCCCGCCAAGGGCG
>JAJYKO010000599.1 GCA_021788565.1 Chloroflexota bacterium | reverse complement strand
GGGCGGCATGCTTGACGTGGCCAAGTTCAAGGACTCCCTGAAGGAAGTGATGAACCTGGCTCAGTTCGGCAACCGCTACTTCGAGGAGAAGGCGCCCTGGAAGAGCAGGAAGGAAGACCCGGCCGCCTGCGCGGCGACGCTGTACGAGTGTCTTCGGATCGTGGACTCCCTGAAGATACTCACGTATCCCTACCTGCCCCACTCGGCGGAGAAGCTGCACGGGTTTATGGGCTACGAGGACGACCTGGCGAGCCACGGCTGGAAGCCCTCGGCGCCTCCCCAGGGGCGGGCGCTGCCTCAGCCCAGCCCGCTCTTCACCAAGCTGGAGCTGCCCGAAGCCTAACCGGCGACGGACGACGACTGTAGGGGCGGGCCGGCAGGGTGTGATGCGAGCGAGCGCAGCATCACGCGGCCCCTACAGGAATGCCTGTGGCAGGGCGCCCTGCCCTACGCAATTGACTGCTACGGAGATTCGTTGAAGACTTCTTCTACCCGCCGGGGGGCCCTGGAGACGGTGGCCACCGTCGTGATCCTCTGGGTAATCGTGATCGCGGGCCTTGCCCTGGCCGCCGGCTACGCAATAGGTGTTACCCCCTGGAACGCCCCGGACGAGCCGGCCCACTACAACTACGTCAAGTACGTCGCGACCACCGGCGAGCTGCCGGTGCTTAAGCCGGGTGACTGGAACTCGGCGCTGCTGGATAAGCTGAAGAGCGCGAAGTTCCCACCGTCCGAGTCGATCGACTCCATACGCTACGAGAGCTGGCAGCCCCCGCTCTTCTACCTGCTGGCCTCGCCCATCTACGACGCGACGGCGAGGCTGCCCCTGGAGCAGCGAGTGGATGCGTTGCGGCTGCTGTCGGTGGCCATCTCCGGCGTGACGGTCCTCCTTATCTTTCTGGCCGTGCGCAAGGTCTTCCCAGGCGAGCTGCCGCTCCAGTTGGCTGTGGCCGGGTTCGCTGCCTTCCTTCCGATGCGTAGCGCCATCGCCGGCAGCATCGACAACGACGCCCTGGCGGAGATGGTGTCCACGCTGATACTTCTCCAACTCATCTGGATCATCAGCTCCGGGTTTGGGACGAGGCGGGCTATCTTCCTGGGGATCACCCTCGGCGCGGCGCTCCTTACCAAGGCAACCATCTACGAGTTCGTCCCGCTGGCAGTGGTGGTCGCCGCGCTCTCGCCGCTCGCCAAGGGCAAGGGGGGCAACAACCGCTGGCGGCTGCTGGGTATCACCGTGGGGGTGGCGGCTGTGATCAGCGGGTGGTGGTTCATCCGTAACGCCATGGTATACGGCGGCGTTGATATCTTCGGGGCGGCGCGGCACGACCAGGTGGTGGTGGGGCAGCCGCGAACGGGGCAGGTGAACGCTGCTGCCCTCTCCTATCTGGGGACAACCCTCTTCAAGAGCTTCTGGGGGCAGTTCGGTTGGATGGGTGTGCTGATCGACGAGCGGCTCTACTTCGTCCTGGAGATCGTCACGGGAGTGGCAGTGTTCGGCCTGCTGCTGTTCTTCTGGAGGGTGGTTGTGAGCAAGGGGCTGCTCTCTCCGCAACAGAGGGCGTACCTGGCGCTGATGGGGGCCGCGATCGTGCTGGTGCTGGCGGTGCTGGGCTACTACAACCTGACCTTTGTCCAGGCTCAGGGTCGCTACCTCTTCCCCGCCATACTGCCCATCGCCCTCTTCCTGATGCTCGGCCTGCGCGAGTTGATGGCGCCTGTCCACATGAAGCTGCTGTTGACCCTCTCTGTGGGCGGCTTCGCCCTGCTGGACTTCGTCTGTCTGACCCGGTATGTGATACCGTACTTCAGATAGCTATTAGCTATTAGAGATTAGCTATTAGCTGTCGGCCAATTTCTAATAGCTAATGGCTAATCGCTGGGGAGGGAACGACATGGAAATCCTGGCACAACAGGGTTTGGTAACCGAGGTCGAGACGCCACTGGTGGCGGTGAACATCTTCGAGGGAGTGACGCGGCCAGGCGGTGCGACGGCGGCGGTCGACGGCGCCCTGGGAGGGCTCATCTCCCAGTTGATCGCGGACGGGGAGATCAAGGGGAAGCTCAACGAGGTCACCATCATCCACACAAGCGGGAAGCTGAAGTCCAGCCGGGTCGCCGTGGTGGGATTGGGTAAACAGGAGAAGTTCGGGCTGGACGCCATCCGGAGGGCCTCGGGAAGCCTCTTCAAGAAGGTGCGCAACCTGAACCTCGGGAGCTTCTACAGCGTGGTTCACGGAGCCGGGGCAGGGGGATTGAGCCCGACGGAGTGCACGCAGGCGATGGTTGAGGGAGCGGTCCTCGCCTCGTACGGCTACCGGCAGTTCAAGACCATGGACCCGGCCCGCGGCGAGGTGGAGCGGATGACCCTCGTGGAGATGGACGCTTCGAAGCTGACACAGATCGAGGAGGGCATCAGGCTAGGCCAGATATTCGCCGCCGCGGCCGTGACGGCCCGAGATGTCGCCGCTGCTCCTCCGAACCTGGGAACGCCGGAGTACGTTGCCGGGCGTGCCCGGGAGTTGGCGACCCGGTACGGGCTGGAGTGCCGGGTCCTGGGGCCGGACGAGATGCAGCAGATGGGCATGGGCGCCATCATGGCGGTGGGCCAGGGCAGCGTCCACCCCCCGCGCATGGTGGCGCTCACCTACAAGGGCGATCCCGACAGCCAGAAGCTCATCGGCCTGGTGGGCAAGGGGATCACCTTCGACAGCGGAGGGATATCCATCAAGCCGTCCCAGAACATGGACCGGATGAAGTACGACAAGTCCGGCGCGGCGGCCGTGCTCGGGGCCATGCAGGGGATCGCTGACCTCAAGCCGAAGGCGAACGTCCTCGGCGTTATGGCGCTCGCCGAGAACCTGCCCGGCGGAAACGCCTTCCGGCCCGGCGACATCATCACGGCGATGAACGGCAAGACTATCGAGGTCATCAGTACCGACGCCGAGGGCCGGCTGGTGCTGGCCGACGCCCTCGCCTACGCCGTGCGGCAGGGGGCGGACCCGGTGGTGGACCTTGCCACGCTGACGGGCGCGGTGGTGACGGCGCTCGGGACCGGCGGGGCCGGCGTGATGGGCAACGACGATGCGCTGATGCGGCAGCTTCAGGACGCGGGAGATCGGGCAGGGGAGCGGCTGGCGCCGCTGCCCATGTGGGACGAGTACCTTTGGGAGCAGGTGAAGAGCGAGTTCGCCGATATCAAGAACTCCGGCGGCCGCCAGGCAGGGGCACAGGTCGGCGCGCTGCTGCTCTCCCTATTCGTGGACAAGGCGAAGTGGGCACACCTGGACATAGCGGGTGTAGCGTGGATCGATTCTGACCAGGTGGTGGCGTCGAGGTCGTACCTTCCGAAGGGGGCGACCGGTTTCGGCGTCCGCCTGCTGATGGAGTTCGTGCAGAAACAGTCGGAAGGATAGCGCGATCGGTGACCTTCGACTTCAAGCCGGTCTCCTCCCACATGGCGTTGTTCGCCTTCATGGTGGTGGCCAGCCTGATTCTGCTGGTGCTCGGAGCCGTCGCGGTCCTGAGATTCTATCCCAGGACCGCCGACTCGACCTTCCAGCGGTTGACGAAGAACTCCGTCTTTCCAATGGCCACGTCGCTGCTGAACAAACTTCTGAGCATGGGCTTCGCGATGTACATGCTGAGGGTGCTCGGCGCGGAGGGAGCCGGGAAGTACGCCTTTGCCGTGGTGGTGCTCGGCTACCTGGACATCCTCTCCAACTTCGGCCTGGGGACGCTTCTCACCCGTGAGGTGGCCCGTGACCGAGCCGCGGCCAACCGCTACCTGGGCAACACTCTGACTGCTCGTCTGGCCCTCTGGGTGCTCGCCATGGCGGTGGTCGGGGTGCTGCTTGGCCCGCTCTCGGGCCCGCTGGGCATCACCCCGGACGTGGGGCTGGCGATTCTGCTGCTCACCATCGGCCTCCTGCCATCTCAGGCGGCTGGGACCTTGAGCGCCCTCTTCCAGGCCTACGAGAAGTTCGAGTATCCGGCCGTCGTCACCGTGCTGACGACCGTCGTCACGATCGCCCTTGGTGTGGTTGCCCTTGTCTCTGGATTCGGGTTCGTAGGGCTGGCCGCGGTCTCTGTCGTGGCGAACCTCGTGACTATGTCGGCTCTCCTGGCGTTGATGCTGGCCATTCTCTTCAGACCGAGGCCTGAGTTCAGTTTCGGCTTCTCCCGGGAGATGATGGGAGTTTCGTATCCGCTGATGCTGAACAACCTGCTCAATTCCCTGTTCTACCGGGTCGACAGTCTGATGCTGATGCCGATCGCCGGAGACGCCGCTCTGGGGTACTACAGTACCGCCTACAAGTTCATCGATGGCCTGGGAATCATCTCCTCCAGCTTTACCCTGGCACTCTTCCCGCTCTTTTCCCAGTACGCCCATTCCTCCAGGGAGTCGCTGGCCCGAAGCTTCGGCTTCGCCCTGAAGCTGCTGCTGATAGTGAGCCTGCCTATCTGCGTGGGCACCACGCTGATCGCCCATGAGATCATCCTGCTGTTCGGCGGCCCGGCCTACCTGCCGGACTCGGCCATCGCTCTGCAGATCCTTATCTGGTTCCTGCCTTTCAGCTTCATCAACG
>JAJYKO010000598.1 GCA_021788565.1 Chloroflexota bacterium | reverse complement strand
TGTCGCCGCCACGTAGCCCGGCCCGTACACTGCGGGGTTGACGAACACGTAGATGAGGCCGCCGAAGAACGCCACGGTGGTCCCGACGGCTATGGCTCCGCCGATCCACGGGGCAGATCCTCGCTGGACGAGTCGCAGCCGCTCAATCGCCAGCATGGCCACGACTATCGTCGGGAGCAGGAAGAGCCCGATGTCCTGGTGGAACCAGGTGAAGACCGCGTCCTGAGCCGCTCCGGGCGCCTTGGCGTCCCCGGCGCCGAAGTAGACCTCGTTCATCTCGATCGCGTATCCGGCCACGACGACGGTCACGAAGCTCAGCAACCAGGCCCAGACCGCGGCAAATCGGATTGGACGGAGGAACGACGCTGGGGCAAGTCCCAGACGCCCCATCGCGAGGCCAGCGATGACGACGATGCCGCCAAACATCACCAGCACGCCGGTCACTACGTCGTCGCCCGCGATGCCGTTGGCGCCCTGCGGGCCGGAGACGAAGAGGGTCGGTGGGCCCCAGGTGGTTAGACCCATGACCAGATACATTGCGGTCATCGCGGCGGTTCCCGCCGCCACCATCGCCAGTCCCACCCTGACCACCTGCCGGGCGGCACCGCCGAGTTTGGCATAAGCGAACTGCTGGGCGACAAGTACGATCGCGAGGGCCATGCTGCCCACCGCCATCTCGTG
Organism: Chloroflexota bacterium; assembly: GCA_021788565.1. The sequence goes on along the minus strand of JAJYKO010000598.1, from coordinate 3,908 downwards.
GGAATGCGAACCCACCAGGGCGGCTGTGAAGTCGTCCTGCTTATCAAATCCGACCGCCTGCGCGTAGGTGGCGATGACGGCCGGGAACTTCCATCCGAATTCCATGATCCAGCCGGCAAGGTGCCCCATCACCGCGGCGCCGAACATCCCGAGGACCGCGAGGGCGCTCGTCAGGAAGGGGAGCGAATGGGCCTGTGACGTTTCCCTCCACTGCCCGATCATTCCGACCAGCAGGGCAATCAGGATCTCATCCAGCGCGAAGAAACCGACGATCTGCGTCCACATTGGGACTTCCGACCCCGGTATGGAGCGATCCCATATGCCGCCCACCGCCGAAAAAACCGTGGCTACCAGAACGCCCACCACGACCAAGACCCTCGTGTGGCGGGAGTGAATGCAGAGGATCTGGCATGTGAGCAGCGCCATCAGACCGACCATGCCGATGAGCAGACCGTGCATGTACATGACGTGAGCGTAGTTCGGATCTGCAGATGCGCTGGGCTCGCTCTGGAACGGGTTCGAGATAAACACACTGCCGATCGCGAAGAGAACCATCCAACCGATAACGAACAGCGTGAGCCGTCGGGAAGTGAGCCAGGGCAGGGCTCTGACTTCCGCGACTTCTTCGTAGTGGGGCTGTTCCCTATCCCCTGAGTCTTCGGCCGAGCTCTTTTCGTGAGTGGTCACGTCGGAGACCAAGGCATTCTTCTTTGCTACTGCCATCTCAATCGTCTCCTCTCGCTTGCTTGTTGAAGCAATTCCCCCTCACGCAGCACGAGCAACCTTCATGGAGGCGGCGCCCTCAGTCGAACAGGGGGTGATCCTATCCCGGGAAGCTGAGGGCTGAGGGATGTCGCTGCTTCGCGCATTAGATCATGGCCGATCACCTCCTCGTAACGAGGCTACTCTTTCTCGGGCTGCTTCTCCGGCTGTTCGCCACTCCAACGAAACTAACGTTCACGAGCCGGCCAAAAACCGCTGCACCTCCTGCAAACTGTTGCAGCCTTCTCATTGGATGCTACGAGCGAAATGTCAAGATCGACCGTCAACTAGCGTCAAGAATCCGTCAAGCGGCCGTCTGGGTCGCGCCGACCGTGGGGATCTGAGGGAGGTCTGACCCGGACCCAGCGTGAGCCATCAGGAAAGCATAAGCAGACCCTGATGAATCCTTAATTGCCACCAGAGAAATAAGTTCGAGAATTAATGCACGATCTCTCGGACCACGTTCGACCTGCGTCCCGAGGGCGGACGCGAGCTGGAGCCTGCGGCGGGTCCGCTGGAGAGCGAATTTCGGCAAGAAAGGGGGGAAGGCAAGAAAATCATTGCACGACCGCGCAATCTAACGCCTCCAATTAGGAAATCGGTCTGAGGCCCTGCTGCTTGGCTCATCTCCAACGCTCTCGACGTCGGGCGTGGTCGCGACGACGCACCTCCGCTACAGGGTGTGGCCTGCACCATCTACTTTCGGTTGACGCTCCGATAGCTGCCGACCGCGGCTAGGGCGACCGGAAGGGCGGAGAGCCGGGCGTGAGGATCGCAGGACCGAGATAACCCAAAAATGGGGAGGAAAACCATGACTTTGGACCAATGGTCGCCCAGGGTTCGCCGTGGCGCGCTCGCGGTAGCCATCGCTGCCGCGCTGATCGTCCTCGGGCCATTTATCATTGGCTACGCAGCGTCTTCGGGGCCGCCGTCCATCCCGCACCCGGTCGCCGACCACACGGACTGCCTCAGCTGTCACGCCTCAGGCGTCGCCGGGGCGCCGGTGGTACCGGCGGATCACCAGGGACGCGACAACACTACCTGCACCGCCTGCCACCAGATGGCACAGACATCGCCTGCCCAGGCGGCTCCAACACCGCAGCCGCCGGCTGCGCCCGCGGCCCCGCCTGCCCCAACACAGGCTCCAGCGGTAACGCAAACCCCGGCTGCAACCTCGGCGCCTGCCGCGGCTCCTGCGATGCTGGGGAATTTCACCGTGGCTGACTGGACCGGCCAGACCTGCAAGGCCTGCCACCCCAAGGAGTACACAGACTGGTCGGAGAGCGGGCACGCGATGACCCTTTCGGCCCAGCTGCTGAACAAAGATCACGACTCCTCTGAGCAGTTGGATCAGACCTGCGTCAAATGCCACAGCCCCGAGCTAGGCACCGTGAAGATCGGTAACATCGTTGGCCCTCTGGACATGAAGGGGCCGTGGAAGCTGGTCGGCCAGTACGCCAGCCTAGGCAACACCCCCTCCATCCCCTGCCTGGCCTGCCACCAGCCCCATACCGTGAAGCCGGCGGGGCTGCTTCCGGGCGAGGACTTCGGCGACGAGTCGACCTTCTACCGGGGCGTTCCAGCGCCGCAGGTGACCAACCTGAAGATCTACGATGCCTTCGCCCAGAAGTACATCGACCCGCCGACCATCGCTCCGGTGATGAACGGCGGCCAGGCGGTCCCCATCGACCAGAGCCTATCCAACCGGCTCTGCTCCACTTGCCACGGCACCGACATGGCCGAGAGCAACCTGTTCCAGCCGAACGTGCCCGCCACTGGGGACAACTCGCTGGGCAGCGGCGACAATCGGACCCCGACGGGAGCACATCAGGGCATAGCCTGCGTGACCTGCCACATGGTGGGGGGGAGCCACACATTCAACCCGATGAACTCCTGCTCCCAGTGCCACGGCAAGGACACCTCGCTGCCATCCCTGGACTACGTCACCAACCAGGTGAAGACGTCCTTCAACGATCCGTCCTTGAGCATGCTGACCGGGAACGCCAGCCCCCTGAACATACACTGGTTGGATGAGTCGCAGGTCTGGCCTCCGGCGGAGGTGACGATGACAGCGGCGGACGCTGGAGACACCGTCACCTACACTATCACCATCCGAAACCATGCCACCTGGGATCTATCCAACGTCACAGTGAAGGGCACCGTGCCGGCAGGGGCCAAGTACCTGGACTCCTGGGTGGGCAGTTCGGCCAACCCTGGCACCTTCGACGGGAGCGCAGCTTCGCTGAAGATCGATTCCATCGGGGGCGGCAAGACGTCGGATACCATCACATATCGCGTTTCCAAGGGTAGTGCCAAAGACTTCACGGCTCACGCCTGGATCTCCTGGGACAAGGAGATCCCCGGCACCGCCGTGTCGGCGAACGTGACGATCCCTAAGTAACCACTCCAATCGTATCTACCTTTTATCTTCTGCTTGGTGCGTGGGAGCCAGCCAACTCCCACGCACCAATCCATCTCGCATCGCTCTCGGCTGCGCTGTAGAATGCGTCAAAACGACGTGGTCATGGAGACGAAGCGCATGCGCACAACGACAGGTGGCGAAGTGCCGTCTACTCGCACAGGTCTCTGGGATCTGGCTCGGGTGTACCTCAAGGTAGGGGCAACGGGCTTCGGCGGGGCCATGCCGATTCTCGCGATGGTCCACACAGAGCTGGTGCAGAAACGGCACTGGGTGTCGCAGGAGGAGTTCGACGAGGCTGTCATGGTCGGTCAGATCCTGCCCGGGCCCATTGTTGTGGATGCGGCCACCTATATCGGGTATCGGCTGAGGGGATGGCCAGGCGCCGTGGTTTCCGTGTTTACCTTCTTTCTTCCGTCGTTCCTCATGATGCTGGGTCTCACCCTGTTCTACCTCCAGTATGGTTCTGCTCCCCAATTCGGCGGGATCTTTCGCGGAGTCGGCGCGGCGGTGGTTGCCCTGATCCTCTCGGCGGCCTGGCGCATGGGCAAGCCGGCCCTGAAAGACGTGCGTTCGGCCGCCCTGATGGCAGGAGCCCTCGTCGGACTGCTCTTCTTCCATCTAAATGTCTTGCTACTGGTGGCTCTTGCCGGCGCCGCCGGCATCGCTCTCTTCCGCAAGCCCTCAGATTTCCCGGTGGGCCAGAAGAAGGGTGGGCAGTAGGCGA
>JAJYKO010000597.1 GCA_021788565.1 Chloroflexota bacterium | reverse complement strand
TTGCCGCCGCTGTCCCTCCCGCCGGCGGTCGCGCCGATCAACGTGATCCCGATCATGGTCAGGGGCGAGGAGACGGTGTCGCCACCAACGACCGATACGCCGGACTGTTCAGCGGCGTCGGCCATTCCCTCGCAAAGCCGCAGGATGTCATCCACGTCTTTGTCGCCGGACGCACCCAGAACCGCGAGGGCGTAGAGGGGAATGCCCCCCATTCCGGCGATGTCGCTGACGTTTGATGCCATCGCCTTCCAACCAAGGTCGTACCAACCGGCAGTGGCCGTCGTGAAGTGGGTCCCTTCGACCATGGCATCGGTCGTGGCGATGGTGAACCCGCTTGGAGGGGAGCCCCACACGGCTGCGTCGTCGCCTATGCCGATTTGCACACTTTGGAAGGCATCCGTACTGAGGAAGTCAGACGGTTCGCGACGAAAGCGCTTTGCCATCAGCTCTATCAGCTCGAACTCGCCAACGTCCTTCAGCTTCATAGGCGGTATTATAGCACCGGCAAGTGTATACACTGTCAACTCGACATGATATCATTAGCGCAACGAGAGGGCTTCTGCTCGGGTGTGTTTCCCCCACCATAGGCGGGTGCCCATCCGCCTGGGCGCGCATGGCCACGCGCCGCGGAGTCCGTCCTTCGTTTCTATTCCGTCAGCAGGTGTCGAATTCAACCACGCAGGGGACTTCGGCGTCGGCAGTTAGGCCGAACGCCTGTCCCCGGCCTCCGCGTAGGCCGGCGTAGAGAATCGGGGATCTGGTCCGACAATTGCAGAAGGAGACTGCAAGAAGACCGCGGAATCGACGCAATCAGGTGGTCCCTCTGCCAAGGTCGTCCAGCATGTTGCCTCATCAATCCAGAGTCAGTTGTGGTCACACCGCTGGACGAGAGCAGTTATTTAGCAGAATGTTGAGATTGGATTAGCGAAGTGATGCCACGTCGTAGCGTCAACCGAAGAGACGGCGCCTCATCGCCACCGAACGGCTCGAGCAACGTGAGCCAGGGCGTCGATGCCGAGACACTGGACTTTATCCAGAAGTACCTCACGTCCTACACGAAGTGGGAACTGCTCAAGCAGTTCGCGGAGAACCCGGGGATGGTCGAGACCTCCAAGGGTTTTGCCCGGAGGATAGGAAAAGACGCTCGGCAGATCGGCGAGGCGCTGAAGAGCCTGGCCAGGACTGGCATCATCAGCAACGGACACGGAACAGAGTCGAGCGGGTATGCCCTTACTGCCGACGATGCGCAGAAGACCACCCTTTTCAAGATAGTGGACACGGTTCGGACGAACAACCGCTTCCGCCTTTTGCTCAACTACCACATTACAAAGGCGAGCCTGCAGAAGTACAAGTCGGAGCGGCCGTACTAAACCAAAGCCAGGATGAAACCCGCGGGGTCTCGGGGATCACGGCGCGCCAGTTCAGGATCACGGGACAAAGACCCCGCGGGTTTGGTCGCCGCTTTACTTTAGGCTAATTCAGTACGGGAGGTGAAGCTGGACGCCTGGCCTTACCTCCCTGGTCCTCTGGCCGCGAGCCATCTCGGTTACCACTTCCATGCTCCATTGGACAAGCGTGGTAACGAAGGGGTTTCCGGAGAGCGGGCGATCGGCCGGCTCCAGCGATAGTGCTGCCGCCAGGGCTTGCCTCGCGGCTTCGAGGCGACCGAGCTTCCACAGCAGGTAGGCCATCTCCTCCAACCGCCTCTTGTAGATGGCTCGTCTTCCGGCGTCAAAGATCCTCTGGATCGCCCGCTCCTCGATCATCCGGTCCCGGGCCTCGCCGCCCACGCCCGCGAGGATCAAGCCACTCCGCTCAGCAGAGAGCTTCTCCTGAACGAATTCCCCTAGTTCGTCTTTGTCGAGGATCCACCCCTTGAACAGGTCGAGGTTGAACAGATTTCCCGAGTTATCCAGGTAGCGGGGCTCCCACCGGACCTCAGCGGCGCTGATGACGGTGTAGACAATCGGCTGCTCGTACGCCGTATCGGGCACCGCGATCTGGTCCCGCCAGGCCAGGAACTCAACCGGAAGCGCGGTACCGCTGGACGCGTTCAGGTGGTGGGCAAGGGCGACGAGATATCTGCAATAGTCGGCGGGCATCTCGATCCAGGGGAATTCCGCGTCCTCCAAGAGCTTCTTTGTTTCGGTCTCGAATCGGCGAACGGAGGAGTCGCGCACGAAGGCGTCCTTCACCCCTTCTTCGTCGTTCAGAAGCAGGGAGACAAGATCGATGTCCCCGGCGTGATCAAAGGCGAACCATATCCCGCGGTTCCCAGCCCCATCTATCGGGCTGGCCAGTGCCTTGCGGACGGGCGTCCTGACCGAGGGCGCTTCGGCTCTTGGGGCTGCCTGAGGCGCGGGAACGATCCCTTTGCTGGCGAGCCGGTGAAGAGATCGACGCGCTGCCTTTCTGAGCTCCGCGCCAGCTGAGGCCGCCACACGCTCCAACGCCGACGCAGCCTCCACATCCTTCACAGCGCCGAGCGCCTGCACAGCTGCCAATGCCACCGTGAGGCCTGATCCCGCCGTTAGGTGCTCCAGCAGAGGTACCACGGCGGCGCCGTGATCTCCTGCGAGCTTTTCGAGCATCCCTATTATCTCGCCCTCAGGCAGCGTGGCCAGTGCTGCTCCGGTCTCCTGCCAGTCACCCTGTCCGGTCCAGACGGCATCGCCGAGAACCTCGTCCAGTTTTCCAGCATCCTTACTCAACCTTTTGACCTCTCGAGAACTAACCGTCGCTACGGTTGCCTGGGCAACTCGAAGAAGTGAGCCACAGATCCGAAATCAGGTGGCAACAGGGACACTGCACCCGGCAGTATGCCCAGAACGACCATCGCTATGTCCGAACCCTTGACGACCTTGTCCAAGCCGAACAGCTGGAACTTGACCAACAAGAAAAGACAGATAGCTGCCAGGACCGCCCCCTGGGCTGCTCCGAACAGAGCACCGGCCACGTGGTCCAGCCAACCGACGAGCAGAATGTGCATGAGTTTTCGGATGATCAGTGTAGCAAGTGTTGCGCATCCCACCGCGACCAGTACGATGCCAAGATAGGCTAAGCCATCCGCAAGCGCCCCGCCACCCACGAACGGCCGCAAGGCGCGGGCCACGTCTGATTGCCATCGGGCAGCGAGGGCCATTCCGCCCAGGAGTCCGACGAAGGCCATGCCTTCGCGCACCAGGCCCCGCCTGTAGCCGCGGAAGGCTCCAGCGATCACGACCAGCGCTATTGCCATGTCCAACCAGCTAAGAATCACTACGCCACTCCCGAAGCGCGCGTCCAAAGCCTGTGACTATTGTCCCACGCGGCGCCCCGAGAGTGTACATCGCTCGCGGCCCGAGCTACAACCGAGAACTACGTTCATTGGCAGGCGGCTCCTACCGCTTCTTGTTGTCTCCGATTGCCTGCAACGGTATTCCATCCGGCGAGACGGTCCGCCCCAGAACGGGACCGCGAAGGATCTGCTGAACCTGCGCTGGCGATGGGGACGATGGCATCGGGGGCGTAGAGGTCGCCGATGCTCCCGGGGTTGTCGGCGTCGGCGTTGGCGACGTGTTGCTCGGGACGCTCCCCAGTCCGGGAATCACCGCAACGGCCACCGGCGTATACGTCTCGGGATAGACCTCTGTCAGCACAACTGGGCAGTCGGGCGTTGCGGGCTGCCCGGTCAGTTGGCAGATTCTGTACTCACGAACGCCGGGTGGAGGGGTGAAGTCCTGCACGGGCTTCCCTTTGTGCTCAGCCTCCATGAAGTCGTTCCAGATTCTGCCGGCTCCCAGCGACCCAACCACCTCCTTCATGGGCTTGTTGTCGGAATTCCCAACCCATACTCCGGTCACCAGGTCCGGGGTGTATCCGATGGTCCAGGAGTCCTTGTAGTCGTCGGTGGACCCTGTCTTGGCGGCGGCGGGGATGCTGAGCAGAAGCGGGCTTGTGGCTCCCTGAAGGGGGGTGCGGGCCCAGTTATCTGCCAGAATGCTGGTTATCATGTATGCCTGCGGCGCTCCGATCACCTGCTCACCACGAGGCGGGTGGTACTCTTCGAGAACGTTCCCATGCCAGTCCTGGACTTTGAGTATCGCCACAGGTGGACGGTAGACCCCTCCGTTGTCCAGCGCCGCGTAAGCTCCGACCATATTGAGGAGGCTAACGGAGCCGGCACCGAGCCCGAGGCTGAGCCCGTACACCTCGGGGCGGTCGAAGTGAATCCCGAGCCGCCCTGCGACGTTCAAGAAGTCGGGGACGGTGTCGTACATTAGCGTCTTGATGGCAGGTATGTTCTTGGAGTTGGCCAGGGCGTAGCGAACAGTCATCGGACCATCGAACTTGTAGTCGAAGTTGTGTGGCTGATAGGGCGGCAGAGCAGGCGACGTGTTGGGGAACGCAGTGGCGTCGTCGACGATGACCGTTTCAGGGCTCCATCCCTTCGACATCGCGACCGCGTACTCGATGGGTTTAATCGTCGAACCCGGTTGCCGCGGCGACGTAGCCATGTTCACCTCGCCCGCGATGCTGCTGTCGAAATAGTCCCTGCTTCCAACCATCACGATGATCTCGCCGGTTCTGGGGTCAATAGCGACCAGTCCTGCGTTGT
>JAJYKO010000596.1 GCA_021788565.1 Chloroflexota bacterium | reverse complement strand
GTGATTCTAATCTGGTCCCAGTGAAGTTTCGATAGAGATACCACCGTGTGGCCAGTGTATATACTAATAGCATGGGAAACGGCCTGCTCAGGCGGGCCGCCATTCTGGATGCGTTCATTCCGGGCTCCTCAAACCCGTCCCGCCCCGTCTCCTGGGCTGTCAGGAGCATTCGGGTAGAGCCCGGGGTGACTCCTGGCGGTCGTCTAAACCGCATAGATTCTGACCTTGCTCGCCTGATCTGCCGGCAGCTGCCTGATGAGGTCCTGCACCTTCGTCTCTGACTCCTTCTTCACCCAAACATGAAGCTCGGCAAAGGGATCTATTTCCTGAAAATGGCGCATGAGCTGGTCGGCGTGGGTGCCCACGTGGCTGGGACTTTCGATCTCCACTGCGATGGCCTTCTGGTTGAGGTAGTCGAATGCGGCGCAGTCTGGCTTCCTGGGCATGTCAAGGTCCTGTCGGCATACCGTGAAGAAGAACCCGTGTGAGATGTAGTACTCGCGGGCCTTGGTGGCAATCTCCTGTGCGTCGTCCTTGCCGATTGTGGCATAGTCGCACGCCAACAGCCTCGTGCCCTCCGTCGCCAGCCGGTAGTCGATTGCCGTAACCGGCCCCCTCTTCTTGACCGCCGCAATCTCGATGAGCCCGTCATCCTTCATCTTCTCGAGCAGGCCTGTGAGCCCACCCTCCTGGGCGGCACCCGGGCTGTCTCGCTCCAGCCCGGTGAGCTTTGAAACATCGGTCTTGTTTGCCGCTCCCCTTTTTTCGAGGGCGGCCAGAACGAGCCATGTCTCCCTTGTCGGCAGCGCAGGATAGTCGTCCGGAAGGAAACTCATCCACTTCATTCGTACCTCTTCCGAGAAGAGTGACTTCTCGACCTTTGCCCGGCCGTACATCTGCTTCATCTCCTCCATGAACGGCTTCAGGTCGTCGTAGGAGCGCTTGGGTTTTGGCGGTGGTAAGGTCACTACTTGGTACGGAGGCTGCTGCTCCTGGCCAGGCGCGGGCATCTCTCGGACCAAGAATGTCCAGTCTGGCAGAGTAACCAGTCTCGCCTCTATCTGCCTCTCCAGAGTCACGTCTCTTTCCCAGTTCCGGGCGATCCGGGTGGCGTCCTCACCGCTGAGGCGGCCGGCTATCTGGGTCGAAGTGTTTCCAAGTATCGACGCAAGCATCTGGTCATCCACCTGATCGAGATTCTGGTGTGCGAGCCAAAGTCCGAGCTTGTGGGACCGGGCCTCGGCCAAGAGCACCTGGAGCACCCCCATCCCCTGTAGGTTCTGAAATTCGTCGACGGCAAGGATGACCGGCGTCCTTTCTTCCTCTGTCGTCATGCCCGTCCTCTCGAGGACCGAGAACCAAAGTTTCAATACCACCATTGACATTATCATGCTCTGGATGTGCTCTCCGACCTCGGCTTTTGGCACACGGATAATTGCGAGGTGGCCCGGTTTGATTATCTCGCCAAAATCGACTGAAGAGTGCCGGGCGGAGAAGAGCCTTCTCAGGTAAGTGTCGGTGGCAAACCTCTCGATCCTTGTCAACACCGGGTCGAATGCTTCTTTCTGGAAACCCCGGATCGCCTCCAAAGACCTCTGCAACTCATCGGCACCTGCCTTCCCGAGTGCTTCAGAGAAGGTCTTCATGAGAGCGTCAACCTCGCTCCTCTCCCCTGATTGTAGGGTTGTTACCACTGCGTTCATGTCGATCCACGTGGGTGCATCGGACAGGTGGTATAGTGCGTCCAGGATGCGCTCCATGATGCGGGTCATTCGGGGGGCGTTCGCCAGGTCGCTCCCGTACCATTCTTTTACAATCGACATCACGAACCCGGTGTAGAGGTTCACCAGCCTCACCCTCTCTTCGTCGCTCTGGTAATGCGGGAGTTCAAGCGGGTTTACGCTGAAACCGGTCCGTACCGGGTCGAGTAGGATAGCCCCCCCAAGGTCGAGTGTCTCGGCCTCACGAAGCATCTGCATGGCGTCGTCGCCCTTGGGATCGATATAGATTACCGCACAGGGGTACGCTTTCTGTGCCTCATCGGTCATGAGCTGATGAGCTAGTCCCCGAATGAGGACTGACTTGCCGTGGCCAGAGCGAGCAACGCAGTACGTGTGCCTGCCGAGGTCTCCGAAGCTCATGGACCCGTGGTCAAACTCAGCGGACTGCATGTTAGCCGACCCTCCACAGCACTGGTCCCGCCTTTACCGACTTCTCAGCAGGGCTCGGAAGGCCGCCCGCACGGGAGTACTCGATGACCCCCGACAGCTGGGGGTCCTGCGGCAGGTGGATGAGTATCGGTAGTTCCTCGCTCGTCGCGCAGAGGACCGGTATCAGTTCCCTTCCCTTTCCCCACTCATGAAGAAATCCGCCCTGGGCGTGCATCGACAAGAATTTCGTGGGGTTCGGCAAGGCCCTGCTCCGTAGCCACCGCAACATCCGGGCATCGAAATAGAACCAGGGTGTGAGGTAGTCGAATGACATTTTCACCCCGGCGAGGACTGACGCGAGCTGCTCTGGAGGGTCGCGTGAGAGGATCATGCCGCGGACAGAAACGATCGCAGCGTGCCTCTGACTTCGCTCGAAATATTCACGTGCAATTTGATCACCGTGTGCATCTATGGTCGACCCTGCCGCCGGGTGGGGATCAGTGCGAGTTGATTGCCCAAATTTTGGCACGAAATTCTGCCCGATACCCCCAAAATTCATCGTGGTGGTCTTCACACCCCTCTGAATCTCGGCGACTGTCCGCTGAAACATGATACTGGCCGCCTCGATTGCATGTGTCCAATCATAGTCCGCCCAAACGATTTGGAGCCAACCCGCCCTTCCACGCAGCACCCGCACCAGGCTTTCGATCAGTTCTAGGGGTTGGTTTTGGTCGTACGCGCAGCCTGGCAGGGCGTGCGCCTGCTCTGCGTCGAAGAAGTACGCGGTGTATCCCTGCTTTACGAGTTCTGACGCATGTGAGACGAAATTTGGCTCGGTGTCCGCAATGGTTGCCACTCTCATACCTGGGTACGACGTCTCGAGATCCTTCACTAATATTTCGACCGCATCAGGGTTCGAACTAGCAATCACTCTCACGGTCTCTGAGTCCGGTTCCTTCCAGAGCTCGACAGATTGCGCCGATGAAATCGCCCCGATAGCGGATTTAAATTTCGTTTTGGATTGTGACGATGGGAAGGGTGGGTGGACCTCTACGAACGCGCGCGGTATCTTCTCGAAACTCTGATCGAAGAAGTAACTGAACGCCCCCGTGAATTGCTTCTGCTTCTTGCCGCGCTCATCTCTCATTTCAATGAGTGGCATCTCTATCTCACCCTAGCTGGGACTTCAATATCTCGCGTGAAGCGGAACCGATAGTGCCCAGCATGGTCGCGGTGAGACTGCATGTTCACGACAGTACTCGTATACCCGCATTCGACGCATTTCACGCGATCATATTTCACCGCGCTCACGTCATTTCTTACTGCACTCATTGCCTCTTCTCCTCCTCCTCGAGGGTGCCTGCGCCTGACGAGGCGGGCGGGGATATCCGCGGTGTTTTTAGTGTCGGGACTGCCTGAACATTGAGAACCAGTTCATAAACGCCGGTAACGAAGAAGATGATCTGTGTGATTCCGACGCAACTGAGCAGGAGCGATATGGCCAACCAAAGTTTTGACTGTACATGACGGAACTCAATCGCTAGGATCGGAAACGCTGTGAAGAGTAAAAGAGGGAACATTTCTCCCACGGTATCTACCGGGAAGAGGATGGCGAGGATGGCGGTGTCGAGCGCGGAGAGCACGAACGCTATGAGGAAGAGCTTGTTTGTGCGCAGCGCGCCCCTACGCCCCACGACAAGCGCAGTGGTGGCAACCAATATGATGACGGGAAACGATATTTGATATGGGTTCGTGACTGCGAAAGCGGACGCATGTACCTGAAAAATGCCAGGTGGAACGGTCACTGCAGCGACGATGCTCGCCACCACAATTCCTGAGATGGACTTCCTAGACGGCTTCTTGATCGCGAATTTCGCTGGCACGGCTGGCATGGTGAAAAGATAGATTGGGAGGGCTAGAACGGGCAGCACAAGCCCCATGACCAGATCGGGGCCGTACGTGTAAGTGCTGCCATCAAGTTGGGAATATACAGCAGACGCAAAAGATGGCATGTAGAGGAATACAGCGAGCGCATATGCTGCTGCAACGACCCCGTGTGTCCGTGACGGTCCCACGACTGGAATATCCTTTGAAATAAATGACTTTTTCAAGAGGACAGCGGCCAGCATGCCAGAAGTGACTGTAGCGAGTACACCCGTGTTCATCTCTAGCGTCACCAACCAGCCCATGCCGCTCGGATACCAGTTCCCGAACAGCCAGGAACCGAGCCACGCAAAAGGAAGCGGTGAAAGGCAGCCAGCGCTTCCGAACGGAAAACAGTTAAGCGCGAAAATCACGAATGGAAAATTGACACTATACAGGAATGCGAAGAGCGCCATGACCGCGCCAAGGTGTTTTGCGTGGCTCGAATCGAGTTCTACTGCGCTCAGAACAAAAACCACGACCGCAAAAGTCACCGCGACGGCAAAGAGTACTTGCGTGTTCACGAACA
>JAJYKO010000595.1 GCA_021788565.1 Chloroflexota bacterium | reverse complement strand
ACAGTCCGGGAGGGCGCGTGAGGCTGCGCCCGCTCGCCTCACGTCCCGGCGAGCCGCCAGTTGCCCCACCCGGGCGGCTCGGCAGGAGCCTCGCCCTCCCCGTCGTTTCCGCCCGAACTGTGACATCATCCTCAAACCATGCCACATCAACAACCGGTTGGCACGCGTGATGCTTTCTTTCGGCCTGTTGTCCCCGAACGTGCATGCTCACCCTCGGGTTGAGGCCTACCTGCATTGATAGCCTCCGACCATGAGACCGGCGAGATCGGGCAGCTACCATGAACGAGACCGGGCCTCTTCAGGGCCCCAGCGCCAGCGATCACGAGAACGCTGACGCGGGCCCTGGCGGGCGCGCAAAGACCCGCCGATGGGTAATCGTCGCAGCCTTGCTTGCCGCCCTCGCCGTCGTCGCGGCGGCTTCCGCCATCCTGGCACTCGCGCTTAACCTCTCGGTCAGTGTTGAGAACGGAGCTACCGATCTGCCTCCGCAACCATCTTTGACTGTCTCAGTCTGGAACATCGGCGGCAGCAACTTACAGGCGAGTCTCGCCGAAATTGTTCGCGACATCGATGGCCAACCGGGTCCCTCCCACGTGATTCCGGTGAGGATGGTCCCACTGGCTACGCAGATGCCCTTAGAACTGCGCGCTGAGTACCGACTCGAGCGGACCGATGGCACAGCGCTCTTGAACCTCGACGGGCTGTATCGACTGACTCTTACCAGCCGGCCGGAGATCGCAGGTCTGCCTACGGGAATCGCTTCCTCTCGCAGCTACGTTTTCTCCACCTTGACGTCACCGCGGCCGTACCTGCAGGAAGGGGTGGTTCCCCTGGCCTATCAGAAGCCTCTCGAGCTTCGGTGGAACCAGCCTATTCAGAGCCTCGAGGTGGAGACAAATCCACCCCTGAAGGTCCAAACCCGGCTAGACCCGGCTCGAAAGGACGTGAGCTACGTAGAACTAGTCGGAGCCCAACCTGGAGCAGAGTACGAGCTTCGCGTAGTCCGAGCGGTCGCAGTCACCGGAGCATGGCTGGTCGCCCCTGCGCAACTCCGGGTCCTGACCCCGGCCCCACCAGAACCGATTCTCGCGAATGTGAAACTGGAGGATGCTGACCGAGTGGTGCTTCCCTGGGATCGGGCGATCACCAGCCTTGACTACGAAATCGCGCCGGCGGTAAAGAGCGTCGCCAATGTTGGGACTGGCGACCCCCTGGTCGGCTACATCCTTCTACAGAACCCAAAACAGGGGCAGGAATACGCCATTAGGATCAAGGGAGCGGTGGCAACGACCGGCGCTCCGCTTACCGGTGCTCGGGATCTGAAGGTCACTACGCCAAAAGCACTTACGGTTGACAAGTTCCTGCCGGAACAGCCCAAATGGGGAGTGCCACTCGCGGATAGCAGCATCAGCCTGGCCTTCAGCGAGCCCGTTAAGGATCGAGCAGCGGCCGAGGCTTCCATCAGCCTCACGCCCTCGGTTAAGGGCAAGTTCGAGTGGACCGCCCCTAGCCTGGTCGAGTTCGTGCCAGGGGACAAGTTCCCGGGAGCCACTGATTTCGTCGTGCAAGTTGCGGGCGGGAAAGGAGGCGTGCGGAGCGCCGACGGCGGGTACCTTAATCATACAGAGAGGTTCACTTTCTGGACGGCTCCGGAGAAGGAGATCGAGGTCAACCTCACCCAGCAAAAGTTGACCCTCTGGGAGGGCGGTAAGCCCACATGGAGCACCCTGGTCTCCACTGGGGTGGCGGGGGCCGAGACGCCAACTGGACTATTCGCCGTTGACTACAAAATGGCGGCCACCAGGATGCGCGGGGTGAACCCCAGCGGCCTCAGGTACGATCTCACGGATGTTCCGTGGGTGATGTCGTTCGAGGGGGACTACACGATCCACGGCGCATACTGGCGCGACAACTACGGTTACCCGCAGAGTAACGGATGCGTGAGCATGTCTATTCCCGACGCCAAGTACCTGTACGACCAGACACCGGCGGGAACGCCGGTTCGCATCCACTACTAACGACGAGACCGACTCGGCCTAAGGCCGAGTCGGTCTCAACTTCATCCCTCCAGCCGTGCCGAGTTACTTGCCGCCGGGCGGCGGGATCTCATGCCAGAACTCCGAGACGAAGTCCCGAGCGTCTGGGTGAAAAACCTGTTTGGCTATCACCGGAGAGCCGCTTCGGCACTTCCAGTCGTAGATGCCGGAGTGGCCAACCACGAACAGCGGGATGAAGTCCGACTGAGGATTCACTTTGCAGTAGTCCACCATCCCAGGATTCGGCTGGGTGGTCGTATCGGCGAAGCCGCAGTTCAGGTTGGCTCCCACGGTACAGGCCAGCAGTCTGCTGTCCATGCACCTCCAGAAGCTGTTTTGAGCTGTGAAGCCCGCAGTGCTTGGGACGCCGAGGGCTCTGGCGAGACCCGCGGCGATGACGTCGGGGAACGCGGGGCCTGTGTAGCGCGCATCCGGCTGATCGACGGTTCCGACGGCGGCGCAGTAGGCGAAGGGATCGCCGAAGGTTGCCGGAGGCCCCGCGGACGCCGAGGTCTCCCAAGCAAACTGCTGGTCATTGGGCCGCTCGAGCAGGCCGAAAGGGCTGTTGATCCAGGTCATGGCGCCGTCCGTGAACCCCGTCCAGTTGTTCGCCTTCTTCCAGACCATGAGTCCCGTAGTCGTCCGCTGTAGGACGTTGCCGTCAGTAGTTGGATGCTCAGACTCCACGGGCTGGCCCGAGAACCTGGGGATCATAGCTGCCAGGGTCTTGAAGCCTAACTCGAACCGCGGCTGCTGGGATGAGGAAGGGGTTTCCGATTGGGCCGCAGCGACCGCCACCGTGACCAGCCCGCTGGACAGGAGCGCCGTGCCAAGGAAGATCAAGCCCAGAGTCCAATGTCGCATCCCGTTGCCTCCTTCGCCGATAGGCCGGCCGCCAGATTCGGCGAGCTTGATCATTCTACCTCCGGACTGACATTCCGGCCACAGCGTGGTTTAATGTGCGCGATTTCGGGATTCCAAGGAGGAGAAGATGCACGTCATCGTTGCTGAGATCCGTATGATGCCTGAGCATCGGGAGCAGTTCATGGCGTCGATGCTGGACGATGCGCGCGGCTCCATCGAGAACGAGCCGGGCTGCTTCCAGTTCGCTGTGGTGCAGGACGAGCAGGATCCAAACCGAATCTTCCTATTCGAGGTGTACCGAGATCGGGAAGCGTTCGAGCGGCACCAGCAGATGCCTCACTACGTGAAATGGCGCGATGCCGTGCAGGACTGGTATGCGGCGCCCGTCCAGGTCACGCAGGGGCCAAACGTCTACCCGGGGGACGAAGGCTGGAGCAAGTGAGCGGCTAGTTCAGGCTGGGTAGTCGCGGATAGCCGCTCTTGGACTGCGGCCATCGGTCCAGCGTAAATTGCCCGCACCAGTCGCCTCCGTAGGTTTCGGGCCACGCACCCCTTTTGTCGCCGAGCTTGCGGCTCTCGCCAAGCGAAACGAAGGTGGGCGGGCCAACGCGGCATTCGCCAACGGTATCGTCCTTCGGCTCGATGCCGGCCGGCAGCCGAGAATGCCAGTAGAGGCAGAAACGGCACTTACGCTGTGTCATGGATCGCTGCTCTCCACTTCGTTGCTGTTGTCCGAGGCCCGTGCATCTATTCTACACGCCCGTACCGCTACCTGCCCGGTCCAGTGCGAACCGACAGCACGGGCCTCGCCGAGTAAGGTCACCTTAGCAGAAGCAGCATCTCGCGCTTGCCTTCCTCTGGTAGGCGCGCTACGGCAGCTTGTACCACATGCCGAAGTTGGCCGTTCCGTTGGAGCCCGGCTGTCCTGAGACAGCTATCCCCGTGACGGCGAACGGAGTTGTGAAGGCCCACTCGGGACCCACGATCACGTTCACCTGGTAGCTGCCGTTGCCCAGTCCCGAGAAGGAGTAGCGACCATCGGGACCGGTACGGGTGAACGTGCTTGAGTTGCCGGAGGTGAGGAGCAGCCCGGCGCCCCCTATCGGGAAGTCGCCGTCGTCCATCACGCCATTGCCGTTCTTGTCATAGAAGACCTGCCCGGATATGACCGAGCTGCTGGCCGCGGGTGCGGGTGCGGGAGCAGGAGCAGGGGCTGGGGCTGGCGCAGGTGCGGGAGCTGGCGCAGCCGTTGGGGCCGGCGCCGGCGCCGGGGCAGCGGCGTTCGAAACTAGCAGAGCGTAATCTCCTCCAAAGGTGATCTGAGTCGTCACCGTGTGATTCGTGGTGTTGACGGTGCTGGGGAACGGCGACCACTGGTCGTAGAACCTGACGATGCGCAGGGTAGATTGGCTTCGACCGCCCAGGTTCGCGGGATCGTAGTTGACCGTGAGGGTCATCGGCTTGTCGGTGGCGATCTCCCTGCCGAGGGTCTCATCCCACACCTGTAGCTCGAATGGGAAGACCACGAAGATCGAGTCCGAGGGCGCCGCCGGCAGAAGGTTCGCGAGGTTCGGGATGTACCGCACCAGGACGTTGTCTCCAGAGCCAACGGCCTCGGGCGGCACGGCCACCGATATCAGACCGTCATTGCTGACCAGCCCGCCTCCATCCTGGTATGTCGCGTATCCGTCCTGGTAGCTGTAGT
>JAJYKO010000594.1 GCA_021788565.1 Chloroflexota bacterium | reverse complement strand
GACTACGTGATATTGAGCCAGACGCTGCAAGCGGTTCGCAAGCCGAAGCTGGTGATGCAGGAGATGCTGAGGGTTGGCCGGCTTGGCATAGTGACCTTCCCGAATTTTGCCTACTGGCGGTCGCGGCTCGACCTGGGTCTTCGGGGGCGGATGCCGGTCACCAGCGACCTGCCGCACGAGTGGTACGACACCCCCAACATCCACCTGACGACAATTCGGGACTTCCTGCGGCTGTGCCGCGAGGAACGGATCTCAGTGGAGCAGGCGATCTATCTATCCGGTGGCCGCGGGGTAAGCGTGTGGCCAAACCTACTGGCCAGCACGGCCCTCTTCGCGGTGAGGAAGCAGCCGTAGGGGATGGGTGACAAGGCGGCTCGGCAGGAGCCCCGCGAGCCGGGTCGGACACCCCCTCACTCCGCCTCTTGAGCGCTCGCTCCCCCAGCCACGCGTTCGCCAAGGTATCGGCGCAGCCAGGTGGGGAGGGTAGACCTCAGTGCGGCCACAGCCGCGAGCGTTTCCCGCTCAAGGGTGGGCTCAGAACGAACAGGGCGCGACCCGACCGTCTCAGCATCTGGCTGGCTCCAGGGGCAGGCAACAAGGCAGAGGGAGCAGTCGCTTCCGCAAGTGCGCCAGTAGTGGTAGCAGCGCCCGGCCGCGAGCTTCCAGCGACGCACGCCACGCACGGCCACTTTATCCCCCCGAGGGATCGCACCTGCCGGACAGGCAATGGCGCAAAGTCGGCACTCGTCACAGAACTGCTGAACTCCCAGGTCCACAGGTCCATCCGGGGCCAAGGGGAGGTCCGTCGTTACCGTCGCGAGTCGGAACGCGCTGCCGAACTGCCGGCTGATCAGCACACCGGAGCGACCCAACTCCCCGAGTCCGGCGTCGATGGCAACTGGGACTGAAAGGAGTTGATAGTCGCGAAGATGGTGAGCGCGAGCAGCGTAGCCGAGCTTTCGTATGTAGTTGGCGAGATTCACCGCGACGAAGGCTGCCTTCGCGTAAGCTAGCGCGCTCTCCAGGATAACTGGGAACCCCGGGGCGTACAGCCGAAGGAACCTGTAGTCCATCGCAACGCCGATGGATATCGCGTGGGGGTGATCGAGCTGGATCTCCTCTCCCCAGGTCTGACCGTAGAAGGTACGGCCAATATGAGAGTAGACGAAAGCCGGATTGAGGGGGCCAACGCCGGCGACGTCCGCGCCGAGATGGCGAGCCACCGACTTCACCCTCGCGGAGGCTTCCAGCGGGTCCAAATGAACCCTTGAACTGCCGGTCGAGTGCGTCCCAGGGTACGGCTGCGAGTTGTGCGCTGGACGGCCTATCTCGAGAACCGAGTCGAAGAGAACGCCCATCATAGCCGCATCAGGTGGGGCCGCAGATCCTCCCAGCGGGGGCATCGCGCGGAGGAACTCGTCAGCACCCCGGAACTCGTCGTGGACGCTGTAATAGGCATCATGCCGACCTGTTCCGGGTTGAAGGTCCATTCGCGCGAAGATGCAGTCCCGCTCGTCGAATCGTTCAGCTGGACCCACGACGTCATTCAGATAGGTCGGGGAAGCTACGCCCCGACCTGGAAACAGCGAACGCCATTCTATTTGTGCGTTTGAGAGTGGGGGTTGGGTCATAGGGAGTGGGGTCTACACCGCCTTGTCGAGGTCCACGATCTGGATGTCGCCCACGTACTGCTTCGCCTGGTAATGGGTCGCGCTCTGCAGCTTCTCCACGATCCCTGCCATTCGAAGCGACGCCTCCAACATCCTATCCGTTACGGCCCGCGTCTCTTCCGGGCTGTGGTTGTGGTTGCGCAACAGCTCCCCGCTGCTGATCAGCACCGTCAGGGGCTGGTTGAGCTCATGGGCGACGGCGCCCGCCATCTGCACTATGGTCTCGTCCCTGGCCGCCTTCTGTACGATGCGCTCCGAGCGCCGGTAAAGAATATGAATCGCGCCAGCGCTGACCACACCGATCATCCACGCGGCCAGCACCATGGCGACGTCAAGTGCGAACGGCGACAGATCACCGGGTACAAGCTCGTGGGAGAAGACCACGAAGGTGAAGAGAAACAGCGAGCACAGTATCAGCACCCATACGAACGCGATAAAACGCACCGGCCTAACTCCCTGAGAATGCGCGGATTACGAGCAACTCTACCGGCCCGTTCGCCTTCGACGCACCCACACGGAGTGGCTCAACAACAATTATACGATGCTAACGCGAAGCCGACAATCAGCAATTTTCCGGCCACTCGACCTTTCACGCATCTCATCCAGTCCGCGAGGGCTGGCAGTCGCGGTGCGCCGGCTATTCGATCACCCTCACGATCTCTTCCAGCGGCTTACGCGGCCCTGGCACCGGGTCCTCGGCCGGGTAGCCCACTGGGATCAGTGCAAACAGCTCCACGTCCGCCGGAACGTCCAGCATCTCGGAGATCTCACGCCTCGCGAGCATCGGTCCGGCCATCCAGCAGGCACCCAGGCCGAGATTGTGCAGGCCCAGGAGAAGATATGCCGTGGCCCCAGCGATAGTCTGAAGGCGGGAGCTGATCTCTTCGCGGTTGCGAATCATCTCGAGAGCCGCGGGGTCGCTCTGTCCGCGGCTCCTCAGCACTTTGTCTGCGACGCTCTGGTAGCCGCCCATGGCGACGGCGATCAGCGCCGGCGCCGAACGAAAGAAGGCGGCGTTCCGTGCGTAGCGAACCATCGTATCACCGAAAGGCTTAGACTCGGGCCAGCTGACGATCAGGTCGACCTTGGCCTGGACGGCGTCCGCGATGTTTTCGATGACCTTCTGGTTCTTCACGACAAAGAACTTCCACGGCTGGTAGTTGCCGCCGTTGGGTGCCCAGCTGGACATCTCGATAGCCTTCAGAATCAGGCTGGTTGGCACCTCCCGATCCTGGTACTTCCGTATGGAGCGCCTGGTCGTTACAACCTCTTCGAGATTCATGGAGATCCTCCTGGCGGGGGTAAGATGAAGATACTTTTCGCGAGCCGCGCGAGAGAGGTTTCCGCGATGCGACGACATCATAGCGGCCAGAACGGGAGATACGCAACGAGGAGCGCCCTGCATGCGAGTTCATGTTGCTCTTCCCAATGGCTCGCGCCCGGCACTATAATGCGTAAATGGGTGGAGTGAGCAAGCCGACGGATAGCTGGCAACGCAGTCTGGGCGCGCTGTTCGTGGCCCAGACCATGACTATGGTGGGCTTCAGCTTCGTCTTTCCGTTCCTACCTCTGTACATCCAGAGTCTGGGAATCACGGATATTACTGAGGCAGCACAGTGGTCCGGCGTCGCCGTGGCCGCGACCGCGGTGTCGATGTCGGTGGTGCAGCCCATCTGGGGCAATCTGTCGGATCAGTACGGACGGAGGCCCATGGTCCTCCGGTCCATGATAGGCGCCTCGGTGACCATCGGCTTGATGGGACTCGTCACTTCAGTCCCGCAGCTGGTGCTTCTTCGCTTTCTCCAGGGGACGGTCTCGGGGACTCTGGCGGCTGCCAACGCCCTTGCCGCCAGCTCTGTCCCGAAGCACCGTCTCGGGTACACCCTCGGCCTAATGCAGGTAGCGGTCTTTATCGGGAACTCGGTGGGGCCACTCATCGGCGGCGTGGTGGCCGACACGTGGGGCTACAGGGTGCCCTGTTTCGCGGCCGCGGCTCTCATGGTGGCGAGCGCGGGCATCGTGATGGTGTTCGTTCAGGAGAAGTTCGTGCCGCCCCCCGCGAGTGCGCCGAGGCCCGGGCCACTGGCGGAGGCGCGTTCGCTCCTCGGGCTGCCGCCGCTGCCGATGCTGGTCGCGGTAATCTTCCTGATTCAGCTCGGCGCGCAGGTGGTAGCGCCGGTCCTGACCCTGTTTATCGAGGAGTTGAACGGGGCAGAAAACGCGGCGGCGATAGCCGGTCTCGTGATCGCGGCGACGGGCGTGGTAAGCGCCGCGGCGGCGCTGCTGCTGGGCAGGCTAGGGGACCGAATAGGCCACACCACCATCCTGATTGCGTGCCTCGCTGGTGCGGCCGTCGCATATTTCCCGCAGGCGCTGGTACACGAGGTCTGGCATCTTCTGCTGTTGAGGATGCTGCTCGGGGTCTTCCTTGGGGGGTTAATGCCCAGCGCGAACACGCTGCTTGCCAATCTGGTGCCACGAGAGCGCCGAGGAGCGGCGTTCGGCCTGACCGCCACAGCGGCTTCGTTATCCAACGGGGTCGGGCCGCTGTCCGGCGCGGCGATAGCCACGACCCTTGGGATGAGGGCGATTTTCGTCTGCACGGGCGTCCTTTACCTGCTTAGCTTCGTGTGGGCGCTTGCGGGGCTGCGGCGGCTACCACCCTCGGACGCGGTGGTTTGGGTAGGCGCCGTCGCGGCGACGGCTCCGGATGGCCCCGAGCTCATGGACGAGAGCACCGCCAACCGCTGAGCGGGTGGGGCCTGGTTTGACGATAGGGTAGCCGAGCCATATAATCAGCGTATCGGTTGAGCGCGCTCGCGGGAGTAACTCAGTCTGGTAGAGTGTCTGCCTTCCAAGCAGATTGTCGCGGGTTCGAGTCCCGTCTCCCGCTCTACAAGTCCGGTCTGGCATAGAGCCAGGCCGGATTTTTCTT
>JAJYKO010000007.1 GCA_021788565.1 Chloroflexota bacterium | reverse complement strand
TATCACCTGCAGGTGTTCCTCAGCGTCGCCAGTAAGCTCTCGTACTCCAGGGCGGCCGAGGAATTGCTGGTGAGTCAGCCAGCCGTATCCCGGCACGTCCATTCCCTGGAGAAGGAGGTCGGAGCGCAACTGCTGGGACAGGTGGGTAACCGGGTGTACCTGACTGAAGCCGGGAAGATAGTCTACGAATACGCTCGGAAACTCGCCTTTGTCGAGGAGGAGATGAAGAGGGCGCTAGCAGAGCTCGAAAACATGGAGCGCGGCTACCTTCGACTGGGAGCCTCTAGCACGCCCGGCGTGTACCTGTTGCCGCCTATCGTGGCCCGGTATCGGGAGAGATACCCTGGCATCGAGGTGAGCGTTAAGGTGACCAACTGCGGGCAGATCGTCGCGGGGGTGCTTCAGAACGAGCTCGACCTCGGGTTCCTCGGGGGAACTCCGACCGATCCGGCTTTGGAGGTCCGTCCGTACGTTCACGACGGTCTGCTGCTGGTGTGCTCTCCGTCGCATGCCTTCGCTCAGGCGGAATCCGTGACGCCGGAAGAGATGGTGCAGGAGCCTTTCGTCCTTCGCGAGCAGGCCTCCTGCACACGCTGGATGCTGGAGGAGGAATTGGCGCCGAGAGCGCTTCAGCTCCGCAAGGCAATGGAGCTGAACGGCTCCGAGGCGGTGAAGCGGGCGGTGGCCGCGGGTGTCGGAGTCGCGGTTGTGTCAGAGCACAGTGTCGAATACGAGATCGAGCATGGGCTGCTGCACGGGCTGAAGATAGAGGGATTGAGCCTCGAAAGAGAGATGAGCGTCATCTCTCACAGGGAGGTACGCCTGTCGGCCGCGGCAGTCGCGTTTCTGTCGATGTTGGAGAAAAGCGCTGGGAGTGGTGGTCAGGGGCGACTCCGGTAGAGTCGGGGTCAGGGGCGACTCCGACTCTACAAGGGTCTACTGGCCGGATTTCAGCGCCCGGAGGCCGTAGTGGTGATCGCCGACGTGGAACGGCGTCACCGACACGAAGCCCGACCGCTGAAGGAGGGACTCCAGTTCGGTGGAGGAGATGCGATCGGACTGGGGAGGGCCGAACTCTGATTGCTCCTTCTTCCATTCCACTATGGCGAAGGTTCCTCCCATCCGCAACGCTCTGTGCACTTCACTCAGTAAGGTGGAGGGCGCATCCGACTCGTGCAGCACGTTCACCATCAAGGCCGCGTCTATCTGGTCGTCGGCGAGGGGAATGGAACCATCCTCTGTCAGAAGCGCCTCTACGTTCTGGATCCCCTCCTCCTCCGCGCGTTTTTGGAGGTGCTCGAGCATCTGTGGCTCGACGTCCACGGCATAGACCTTTCCTCCGGGAGCTACTCTCCTGGCCAGAGGCAGGGTGAAGAAGCCGGGACCTGAACCGATGTCGGCCACGTCCATCCCGTCGTGAAGCCCGAGGGTGTCCAGCACTGCCTCCGGATCGTGCCAGCGGCGCCGCTCGGGACTGAGCAGCCGCTCCATGTGTCTTGGGTCGATTCTCTTCATTACGTTCTCCGCAACGGATTCTTGAAGATCTCTTGAGATTTGTCGTCGGTGCGTGGAAGATCGCGTCCGCGGACACCGTCTTCCACGCTAGCTTCAATATGCCTGCGCATGAACAATGCCGCGATGTGATGGAAGCTTGGTCACAGCTACCGGATTGTGCATTCTAGGCCAAGTGATAACCCTTGACAATGACATCTGGCCTGTCTATGATGTCGCGAAGTTGTTGACTTACTGGTAGGTAGAGTAACAGCAGCGTCAGCTGCCCCCAATGTTGGGTCCCCAGTTCGCGTCGAAGATGCCGTAGTTGCCCAGCCGTGGTGCGTCAACGGTTCCACTGAAGGCCCGAACGCGTCTGTTCAAGTCCGAAAATCTACTCAAATCCGATTCGACGTGCTTGTTGTTCCAGAATCGAGCCGTGCCATCCCCCTCTGGGCACTGATGGACCAGGTGCGGAGGCAGGCGGACTTGAAGTCGATGTGCCCTGTTCACCGAACTCTGGATATACGCCCACAACGTCTCACGCGACTGCGCACAGCATAGCGCAGCCCCACATACCGTGGCT
The DNA here is from genome assembly GCA_021788565.1 of Chloroflexota bacterium. The sequence goes on along the minus strand of JAJYKO010000007.1, from coordinate 20,814 downwards.
GTGCTCAAATGAGGAGAGGGTAGATGGGGGAAAGAAGAGAGATAGCCACGTTTTGCGGGGTATGCTCGGGGTCGTGTGCCGTAATAGCCACCGTAGAAGACGGCAAGCTAGTGTCGATTAAGCCCGACCGCAATGGTGGCTTCCGGCACGACATCTGTCCAGGCGCAAAGGGACCGCTAACAACTGTCGGGACGGCGAATCACCCGGATCGACTCAAGTATCCGCTCAAGCGCATCGGAGCGAGGGGTGAGGGCAAATGGGAGCGCATCTCGTGGGACGAGGCACTGGACACAGTCGCCAGGAGGCTTTTGGACATAAAGGAGCAATTTGGCCCGCAAAGTCTCGCGATGTGCCTGGGTGAGCCCAAGAATATGGAGACCATTTTCGCCCATCGCTTTGCCACGGCCTTCGGGACCCCAAACGTAGCCACTCCTGGGGGGCTTTGAGGCATCGCTCGTGTGTGGGCCGGGAAGCTCACCTACGGAAAGTCCACTATGCCCGACTACCCCGAGGAATACACCGAAGGCGCTCCTCTTCCAAAACTCTTCGTTGAGTGGGGCTGTGACTCGATAAACCACAGCCTGCGTCACCAGACTAAGACCTACATTGACAATCACGTGCCAATCATCGTCATCGATCCACTGAGGACGAACACAGCCAAGAAAGCCGAGATGTGGGTCCGCGTGAGACCTGGTGCTGACGGCGCTCTAGCTATGGGGCTGCTGAAGGTCATCATCGAGGAAGAGCTGTACGACAGGGAGTACGTCACCAACTGGACCGTCGGTTTCGATGCGATCCGCGAAGAGGTTAAGAACTTCTCGCTGGACGAGGTCGAGCGGCTGACCTGGGTCCCGAAAGTGCAGGTGCAGGAACTCGCTCGTCGGTACGCCACCACCAAGCCCGCCATCCTCGAAGACGGAAACTCAATGGAAGGCCTGAAGAATGCCTTCGACATCTTCAGGGTGTTCTGCATCCTTCGCGCAATAACAGGAAACCTGAACATTCCTGGCGGAGAGGTGTGGCTCAAAGCCCCGATTCGAGTTCGCCCCGGCCACATGATGCTGCTCTCGAAGATCGGACGCGACTATGACAACGCGGTGGGCAACGAGTTCAGACTTGCCATGCGCACGGCCTATGTACCGTGGCAGGCGATCACGAAGGCCGGTAAGGAAGGTATCCCTTATCCAATCAAGGCCGCGATAACCTGCCTGACCAACCCGCTCCTCTCATACCCGGACTCCAATGCGACCTACGAAGCGTTCATGAACATGGACTTCATCGTGGCCCTGGAACTATTCCACACTCCCACCACCGCGATTGCCGATATCGTGCTCCCCGCTGCGTGGACGTGGGAGGACGATACCATCGGCTACTGGTCAGGGTGGTATGAGGAGTACCGCGCTTATCCGCAGGTGGTGCCACCGCCGGGCGAGGCCTGGACGGATAGCAAGATCTTCAACGAGCTCGGCAAGCGAGTGGGTTTGGCCGAATACTTCTGGAAGGATGACAAGGAAGCACTGGACGAATACCTGGCCGGCAGCGGATTGACCTTCAAAGACCTGCTCGAAAAGCGAAAGCTGATGCCGACCAAGGACTACAAGACGCCCGCTGAGGAGCCGCTCGCTACACCTTCTGGAAAGGTCGAGATATTCAGCCGCACCCTCGGAACGCAGGGGCACGATCCCGTTCCCAGGTGGGAAAAGCTCTCGCGCCTACCGGGAGAGCTTTCCGAAGCCTACCCGTTGGCCCTCACAAATGCCAAGTCGAACACCTATATGCTGACCGGCTTCAAGATGCTCCCGAAGCTCCGGGAGCGCGAACCCTATCCGCTGGTCAAGCTGAACCCGCAAACAGCTTGGGAGATCGGCGCGGAGGAGGGCGACTGGATCTATATCGAGACCCCGAAGGGCAGGATCACGCAGAAACTTGCGATCGACCCTGACCTCGATCCGAGAGTGGTGATCGCGGCTTTCGGCTGGTGGTATCCGGAAGACGCGCCGGACTACGGCTGGCGCAAGTCTAACGTCAATATTCTCACTGGATACGAAGATCCTGGGCAGCCAATTGGGTCACCTGACCTAAAAGGTATTCCATGTCGAGTATACAAGGCCTAGTCCACCATTTGACGGTGGATCATACGAAAGGAGGCTGGCCCCACATCGGAACCCCTGATCGATGACGAAGTTCACGACTCTTGCGGGCTGGAGCCGGCCCGTCTGGGACTGCGTGGTCCAGGTTTAAGAGGCAGTTCTCTTCGTTACTTGCGCCCGAAAGGGCCGCCACGGCTTGCGCTGGGTGGCCCCAGCCTATGGACTATGTGAGGGTGAAAATGGAGAACACCAACCGAAGGATCGGTCTGAGGCGGATTACCCGTCGTGAACTACTCCTGGGCTTGACCGCAGGCGCAGCTTCGGTAGCGGCGGCGGCTTGCGCCAGCTCCACGGCGCCGACTGCTCCAACTGCTGCCCCAGCGGCCGCCCCAACTGCTGCCCCAGCGCAGCCGACAAAGCCGGCTTCCAGCGCTGGCCAGCCAACACAGGCGCCCGCGAGCGGTACGCAGACAACAGCTGCCCAGACGGGCAGCCCCATTAAGATCGCGTACGTGTCTGACATGACGGGAGTCTTCGCCGACTACAGCATACCTGCGCAATTCGGCATGCAAATCGCGATCGAGGAGATAAACGCCGCTGGGGGGCTCCTCGGCAGGCAGGTCCAGACTATCGTCAGGGACTCGAAGGGCGACCCCAATGTGGGCACGAGCGAGGCTCGCGACGTTATTCTCAACCAGGGCATCGACATCCTATGTGGTGCAACAAGCGGCGCCGTGACACTGGCCATGGCCGAGGTGGCTGCGCAGCAACAGATAATTCACCTAGCCTTCCCAACGGGGACGAATGTACTTGAGGGGAAGTTCAATCACTACCTCTTCATGATGGGCACCACTGCCGACCTCACATCATTTACGGTCGCCACATATCTTGCCGACTTGCCATACAAGAACTACTACACCATAGGCCTGGACTACATCTTCGGGCATCAACTTAGGGACTACGCCTGGCAGAGGCTAACCAAACTGCGTCCGGACGTGAAGAAGATCGACGAGGCCTGGCCGAAAGTGGGGACCGAGGACTATACCCCCTATGTGACGGCAATCATCGCCGCCAAGCCGGATGCTGTGATCGCAGCGCTGCCGGGTATCGATGACAGCAACTTCATCAAGGCTGCTTCGGGCTTTGGATACTTCGACAAAGTCAAGCACGTCACGCTCATCGGCGGCAATCTGAGCACCGTCGTGCCCTTTGGCAAGGACTTCCCCAAGGGTGTGATCGGAGGCTCCAACTACGCCTTGCCCTATGCGCTGGACAAGTATCCGGTGGGCAAGACCTTCATCGAGAAGTACAACGCGCGCGCGGGGAATTACAAGTGGTACCTGAACAACGCCTTTATTGCCTACGACGCAATCCGCATGCTAGCGCAGGCCGTTCAGCAGGCAAAGACGGCGCGAGGCGACGCGCTGATCACCGCGATAGAGCATGCCAAAATCGATAGCGGTCGCGGCACACTCGAGATGAGGCCTGCGACCCATCTGCTCATGAATCCCGGCTATGTGGGTGTCACTGCCTTCACCTCGGACTATCCGTTCGCGGTTCTAGACAAGGTGAAGGAGTACCGTGGCCTCGACTATATGCTCTCTGATCAGCAAATTGAGGCCGGCTGGAAGAAGTAGGAGGGGATGAGCGACCTGAGAGGCCCGTGAGGGAGGGAAGAGAGCGCATTGTATCAAGGTGACGGCGCAATTCTCGATCTCACAGGCTTCTCAGTGGTGCATGACTCGGTATGGCTCGGCCATCCTTGCGGTCAAGCCGGATGCGGTCGTCTCGGCGAAGGTCGCGACGGCAACTGCTACCAAGGAGATGATGCTTCTAAGGCGGGCTGGAAGAGGCACCGAGGCTACCGTTCGGACCGGAGGACTCTCGCATGAACATTCTGCTTCAGGTCGTGGCAGGCCTGATGTACTCCCTGGTTTTGTGGATCATCGTCTCGGGATTCATGCTCAAGTTCAGTAACCTGAGGATACCCGACTTCGCCCACGCGTCCCTATACATGTTGGGGGCTTATGCGAGCTATTCCGTCGCTACGCTCTTGGGGGACTCTACGTTGGGCTTCTTTGCGGCTATGGTGGCCTCGTTCATCTCGCTGTCCCTGGTCGGGGGCCTGGTGGAAGTCCTGTTGCTCAGGCGGCTATATAGGGCCGAGCATATTTTGCAGGCGTTGATCACCTTCGCGTTGGTTCTGGTGATCGCGGACGTCGTGAGACTGGGCTGGGGTCTTCAGCCAATGATAATGTCGAAACCGCAGTTCCTCCGCGGCTCATTCGACCTCGCTGGCTACACTCTACCGGATCAGTACATCTTGATCCTTGTCGTTGCCGTCGTCGTAGGCGTTGCCCTGTGGTTCCTGATCTACCGCACGAGGGCTGGCGCGATAATTCGGGCAATCACGAGCGATCCAGAGATGGCCAGTGGCCTGGGGATCAACGTGCCGCGATGGACAACAGGCATCTTCATGTTAGGGAGCGGGCTCGCAGGTTTGGGTGGATCCTTGATCGTTCTTCAGAGCGCACTTGGCCCCGGCATGGACCTCGCGGTGTCGTTCAACCTCTTCATCGTGATCATCATCGGAGGCATGGGCAGCATGCTGGGTTGCCTGATCGCGGTTCTCCTGCTCGGCCAGCTAAACAGCCTCGGCACCGTCTTCTTTCCTGATCTGTCGATGGCGATACCGTTCATTCTGATGGCCGCTGTCCTGGTGGTGCGACCCTGGGGATTGCTGGGGAAACCGGAGAGGTGAGTAGATGCAACTCGTAGGACGTCGCATCGGTTCGACCGCAGCAACCCAAACCTACGTTGGACTTGGGTTGGCAGTCATGCTCTTGGCCTTGGGCGTGGTTGGTTCGCAGTCCGTAATCGATCTCGTGACCGAGATTCTGATCATGGCGGTGTATGCCATGAGCTACAACCTCGTCTTCGGCACTGCCGGCCTCATGTCCTTTGGTCACGCCCTCTTCTTTGGCGCTGGGGCATACACCCTCGGCATTCTGACGAAGGACTTCGGCGCGCCACTCTGGCTGGCCATCCTGGCCGCGGCTCTTGTCGGGCTTGCGCTCTCGGCGCTGGTAGGCAGCCTCAGCCTGCACCTGACATGGCTCTACTTTGCGCTCTTGACTTTTGCCTTTGCGCAGATTATTTACACGATAGTCTTCAAGGCGCGCCCGATCACCGGGGGGGACGATGGGCTGATCGGGATACCGTTACCGCCATGGCTCAATTCCGCCTCGCAGGTGTACTTTCTTGTGCTCGCCGCTTGCATAGCGTGCACTGTTCTACTGCTCTTGATCCACAACTCGCCCTTCGGTGCGATCCTGCGGAGCATTCGTGAGAACCCGGAAAGGGTCAGGTTCTGTGGGTTCAACGTGAGAGCCTACCGTCTGACCGCCTTCATGATCGGCGGCATGTTTGCGGCAGTTGCCGGCTCCCTCTTCACTGTCCTGAACCGCGCCGCTTTCGTCAACTACCTCGACGTCCAGATGTTCAACACTGCCATCTTCTCGGTCCTGATGGGTGGGATGTCCACTTTCTTCGGCCCTGTGATCGGCGCGGTGATTATGGTTGCCCTCAACAAGCTTCTGGGTTCCGTGACCGAGTACTGGTCGATGGTCACAGGCATCATCCTGGTGCTGATAATCCTGTTCTTCCCTCAGGGCATACTTGGGTTTATCCACGAGAGGACCAGGGCATGGCGACGATAGAAGGGGCCACCCCGCTGCTCGAACTTGACACTGTCACGAAGAGTTTTGGCGGCCTGCGGGCGCTGAACGGCGTCAGCCTGAAGGTACGACGAGGAGAGGTAAGGAGCATCATCGGACCTAATGGTGCCGGCAAGACAACTCTTTTCAACGTGATCACCAACTTCCACTCGTGCACGTCGGGGCGTGTCATATACGACGGCAAGGATGTCTCCAACGTCTCCGCGTCTTCTCTCGTAAACAATGGACTCGTCCGGACATTCCAGCGAAGCAGCATCTTCCCGAAACTCACTGTTCGGGACAACGTGTTGGTGCCGCTTTTGCGGCGGCATGGCTTCCGCTGGAACATGTTCCGACCGACAGGCCGCCTGCTTTATGACGAGACGATGGAAGTACTCGATAGCGTCGGACTCGCGGAGCAGGCCGGTACCAGGAGTGGGGGGATGTCGCACGGCTATCAGCGGCGCCTCGAACTGGCTATCGCTCTCGCAAACGATCCAAAGCTCTTGCTCCTCGACGAGCCGACAGCAGGGATGAGCGTCGAAGAATCGGGTCAGGCCATGCAGCTAATTGTGAGACTCAACCAGCAGCGCGGACTGACCATTCTTTTCACAGAACACGACATGAGCGTAGTCTTCACTGCGTCGCACCTCATAACCGTCCTGGACTTCGGCAGAGTAATCGCGGAGGGAACGCCGGACGAGATCCGGGCCAATCCGGACGTGCAACGCGTCTACTTGGGGGAAGACAGTTGAGCCTGTTGGAACTGAGCGGCGTCCATGTTTTTTATGGCGAAAGTCATATCCTCTTCGATGTCTCCCTGAAGGTTGAACCCGGTACCGTGGTCTGTCTCCTCGGCCGAAATGGTGTGGGGAAGACCACGACTTGTCGGGCTATCATGGGGATGACCCCGGCGCGATCAGGCGCCATTGAGTTCGCAGGGCAGACCATCACGAAAAAGCAGCCGTACGATATAGCCAAATTGGGCATCGGCTACGTGCCTGAGGACAAGAGGCTGTTTCCCAATCTGTCGGTCAAGGAGACCCTTGAGATCGCCGCGAGGAAAGCCCCGGTTGTGGGCGTGGGAAATGCCTGGGACCTGGAGCGGGTATACAACTTGTTTCCGATTCTCAAGGAGCGCGGTCGCTGGGGAGCTACCCAGTTGAGCGGCGGTGAACAGCAGATGCTGGCCATAGCCCGCGTGCTCATGAGCAACGCGCGCCTGCTTCTCCTCGACGAGCCAAGCCAGGGACTCGCCCCGATAATGCGCCAACGCCTGGCGGATCTGCTGAAGACCCTCGCCCAAGAGGGGTTGACCATCTTGCTGGTGGAGCAGAGCCTGATGCTCGCGCTTTCTGTGTCCGCCCATGCTTACACCTATATGATGGAGAAAGGGTCAATTGTGTACAGAGGCGTCATCGACGACCTCAGGGAGAACAGGATGATCGCCCAGCGGTACCTCGGGTGCGACATACCGGAATCGAAGGAGAGTGGGGTGCGGACTAACGCCGCATCCGCATAATCCCTGGGGGGAATCCAGCCACAATTTGGTACCGGAGGCCTGCGCGTAGAACGATGGACGCCAATGCATACGGGATAGCTGATCTCCTCAGGAGGGCTGCGCGGTATTACCCGCAGAAAACCTTCCTGGTCGTTGGGGATCGAAGAGTGACTTACGAGGAACTGGATCAGCGCTCCAACAGACTGAGCCAGGCCCTCCTCGCACTCGGAATACGGAAGGGCGATCACGTGTCGATTCTCTTCCAAAATAGCCCCCAGTTCATGGAATGCTTTTTCGCCGCGGCGAAGCTCGGGGCCGCCAATGTTCTGCTTAGCACGAGGCTGGCCCCACGTGAGCTTGCCTACGAGATCGACCAGAGCGATTCCAGCGTGCTCCTCTGCGACGCCCGCTTCGCCGAGACGATCGACGCTATCCGCCCAGAACTCCCAAGGCTGAAGAGCGTAGTGATCGACGATCGGGTCTCTCGAAACGGTGCCTTGAGCTACGAGGAGCTCCTTGCGGCTTTTCCACCTGAGGATCCTGGCGCGGAAGTGCATCTGCAGGATCCGTGCATCATGTACTACACCTCGGGTACCACAGGACTGCCAAAAGCGGCCGTTCGCACGCACCTGAACGCACTGTCGACCGCCCAGTGGGCCGCGGTGAAGTCGACTACCGATCTGGGCTACGACATTTGGCTGGGATTCGCTCCGTGGTTTCACATGGCTGGCTGGGAATGCAACGCGCTGCCCGCCATGCTGACCAGTTCTACCCTTATCTCTGCCTCCAGTTTCGATCCGGCGAAGGTGCTGGAGGCAATCGAGCGGGAGAAGGTGACCGTACTGTTCCTGGTGCCCACCATGGCGGCAAGGATTGTCAACCTCCCCGAACTGGATAGGTTTGACCGCTCCTCGGTGCGCAACCTGGTGTGCGGATCCGCTCCTATCCCTGAGTTGCTGAAGATGAAGATAATGGACTGCTTCCCGAACGCCGACTATCACGAAGGGTATGGGAGCACCGAGGGCGGCCAGATTGCCGTGCTCAACCGCGATGACGCGGTGCGGAAAAGTCTTTGCGCAGGCTCTGCCGTCTACTCGGCAAAGATACGAGTGGTTGACGACTTCGAAAATGACGTCCCCATTGGTGAGATAGGCGAGATCGTCGTTCAGGGTCCCCAAGTGATGAGCGGGGGATACTACAAGGATCCCGAGAAGACCGCCGAGGCGTTTCGTGGAGGCTGGTTCCATACAGGTGACCTGGGGAGGATGGACGCCGAGCAGCGGCTGTACGTGGTCGATCGAAAGAAAGACATGATCAAGACAGGCAGTGAGAACGTCTACAGCGCCGAGGTCGAAAGCGTCATTCTGGAGCATCCGGCCGTGCTGGAGGCCGCCGTGATCGGACTCCCCGACGAGGAATGGGGCGAGAGAGTTGCCGCTGTCGTCGTCCTGAAAGAGGACGCAACACTAAGCGAGGGCGAGCTGATCGAGTACTGCCGATCGAAGATGGCGCATTATCGGTGCCCCAAGCAGGTGTTTCTCCTGGGTGAACCCTTGCCTGTCGTATCTACGGGGAAGATCAACAAGCGAGAGCTCAGGACCCGCTTTGGCGGCAGTCCGCCGCCCCTGCCGCGGAAAGCCGAAGCCGTCCGCGGGATGTCTTGCGGAGAGCCACGAGAGCTTGTAGCCGCCATCTCCACTCGTGCCGCAGAGGCGGCGCAGAGAGCCAGCTGGCTCGCGCACGAGTACCTGAGGATGTATGGGAGCTGCGGCCAGTGCGTGATTGCCGCTGTCCAGCAGACGATGGGAGGAGAAGTGGATGAGGCCGCGTTCAAGGCCGCGCACGCGTTGGCCGGAGGTGCGGCATCCAGTGGAGAGGGCACGTGCGGCGCGCTTTCAGGTGGCATGATGGCGATTAGTTCGGTCGTGGGGCGAGAGTGGCCGTCATTCGCACGCGGGGGGTCCGTCGCCGCTATGGTGCCAGCCAAGCGACTGTACGATCACTTCGTCGAGGAGTATGGGAGTTGCGTGTGCCGGGGCGTTCTTACCCGAGTCCTCGGCAGGCCGTACAACCTATGGGATGCTGACGACGCGAGGGCATACCTTGAGGCAGGTGGCCGCAGCGACAAGTGCGCGGACGTGTCTGGCAAGGTTGCCGAATGGACAGTCGAGATTTTGAAGGAGAGCGAGACGGCAACATGATGCCGCGGTCACGCTCAGTTCATGGGAGGTTTGGAGGATGGCAAGTCCCAGCGGACCGCCGCACCTCCACTTGAGCGAAGCGGCGGAAGCCGCCATGAAGAAGAGACATATCTCCGAGGACGATCTGCGGCTCGTGATCCAGGCCGCGGAAACGACCGGGCAGAAACTGTATTCAGCACATCAAGACAGGTATTTGGCGAAAGCGAGGGTGGGCACCGTCACCTTTTATGTGGAGTACTCGCACTTGCCAGACGGATATCTAGTACGGACCGCGTATTCCCATCGCTCGCAACTTATCGAGGGCTGAGAAATGGACAACGTGGAGAAGTGGTACTGCAACATCGACCGAGTCGAGATGGTCGAAGCCGAAATCCCAATGAAGTACCTGGGCCTGACTGAACGCGTAACGGGGCTCAAGTGTCCGAAGTGCGGGACTTCGTATCTCACCGAGGAGACGGCAGAGCAGGTAAGCGCGAGCGAAACACAACTTGAAGCGAAGTGAAGGCACAGAAGTAAGCGTCCCTACCTGTCCGCGAATCACGGCTACTAATCCAGGACAGTTCCAAGAGTAGTGGGAGGCTCGATGATGGAGTGGGAAACCGTTGTTTACGAGAAGGTCGGCAACGTAGCTAAGATCGTTCTGAACCGACCGGAGAAGCGCAACGCCCAGAACATGCGCCTGATCGCCGAGCTGGATGAGGCGTTCAAAGAAGCCGACAAGGACCCCGATGTGCGGGTCATCGTTCTCTCCGGCGCGGGCCCGAGTTTCTCCGCGGGGCATGACATTTCGTGGTGGAGCGCCCCCGAGGCATATAGAGACATCATCGATGTCCCCGCTGTCCGCAGCACCCCCGAAGGTGTCGCCCGGCTCGAGCAGGACATGTACTTTGACAAATGCCTCGCAATTCGCAATATCAGCAAGGCCACGATCGCCCAGGTCCACGGTCACTGCATCGGCGCTGGAATGATGGTCGCCGCCATGTGCGACATCATCTATGCTTCGGAAGACGCGGTCTTCTCCAACCCTGTCCTGCGCATGACCGCGGCAAGCGTGGAGATCCTCTTCGAGCCCTACGAGATGGGGCCCCGCCGAGCAAAGGAGTTCCTGTTTACCGCCGATACGATCTCCGCTCAAGACGCCTTCCGCCTCGGCTTCGTCAACAAGGTCATTCCGCGGGATACCCTGGCGGAAGAGGTCATGGCATTGGCCAGCAAGATCGCCATGACGCCTCCGATAGCGGTAAGCATGACCAAGGCATCCATCAACCACGCGATGGACCTCATGGGCCAAACCAATGCCTGGCAACACCACTTTATGGTCCACATCCTGAGTCACCACACTGAGGAGGGGCGGCGTTTCGACGAAACGCGGCGCAAGGCCGGCTCTTTGAAGGAGCAGTTGACGAACTACCGGAAAGGCCAACTCTCCTCGTGAGTCAGGCGGCCGTGGCGCCGCAGCTCGCTGATTGCGCGGCACCAACGGCAGTCTGCTGGACGGGCACCCTCAAGGATAGAGGCGACACCCATTCGCTCCGGTGAGGTAGTGTGCGCACAATGGCACCAGCCCGCCATCGAGGGTGGCGACGTGGATGCAGCATCGTCTCAGCCGCTCGATGTCCACGTTCCACACGTCCTGAAAGGCCATGCCCGAGATGGAGAGGGAATAAGCTTGGGCGCGGCCGTAATAGCGGCTTGTAGAGGTCGAGTGACGCCCGCAACATCCTTCGGTTCCGTACTCAGCGTATCTCCATCTCCTGGAGATATAGCTTCTGGTCCGCTCAGCAGGCGAGAGGTCGTCGTTGCCGGCAGCCGTTCCGGAACCTGTGAGCGCGGAGATGCCTCGCAGCCGGCCGTCACCCTCCAGGACGAATAGTCCCGAGAATGAGCAGTACCGAGGCTCGGAAGCCGCGAAATCGCTCGTGCGCACCTCTCCCACCGTCTGGGACTCCAAGCACTCCAGCAGTTGTGGAATAGTGAACCGGTCGCCCTCTCGCGGTGCATGGGGATAGCGCCCGAAGTAGCTGATTGGCTGAAAGTGGACGCCCCTGACCGTTGGCATCAACGCCTTAGCGAACTGCACAATGTCGCCAAGCTGGTGCGTGTTCACGCCAGGGACGACGGTTGGCACCAGAATGACGCCAAGGTGGAGCTCTGCGCAGTTGTCGAGCGCGGATCGCTTTACCTGTAGGAGATCGGCACCACGGATTTCGCGGTACACGGAGTTGTCCAGGCCGTCCCACTGGAGAAAGACCGCGCTCAGGCCAGCGTCCGTTAGCCTCCTGAGGTACTCCTTGTCATGCCCAATCCTTACGCCGTTAGTGTTGAGCTGAATATGAGGGAAGCCGAGACGGCTGGCCATGGCGACGATTTCGGGAAGGTCGTCCCGCAAGGTCGGCTCGCCGCCACTAAGCTGGATGGGGACACGTCCCGCCGCAACGAGCAAATGATCTAGGACCGCGCGAAGGGCGTCGACCCCCGGCGCCTGATCGTGCCCACGCGTACTCGCCGCAAAACACACCGGGCACCCGAGGTTGCATTGGCGGACAACTTCGAGTACCGCGGTACAGGTATCCTGCTCATGCTCCGAACAAAGACCGCAATCGTTGGGGCATCCGCTACCCACGGCGCCGCCGGGGTGTTGGCGCGACTTCGCCGGGGGCCTCAACCCTTTCCCCCAGGCCAGGAAGTCGGCCGCGCCTTTCCATATGAGCGCTCGGTAGCTGCCATGATCCGGACAGCTCTTTTCTAGGTAAACGTTCTCCCCGTCGGTTATTCTCACGGCGGGGATAACCCGAAGGCAAATGGGGCAAAGGCTCTCTGTCTTGCCGAGGATGGTTTGTATCATCGCGCGCTCACCGTTCCATGTCTCCGGCCCCAGGTAGCTGCGCGATCAGTTTCTTCGCCCGACTGGTCCGAACGAGGCTCCCGCCTGGCAACGACTCGATGGCCAGTCTAAGCTCGCCGGATTCCACGGCATCCCTGACACTGTCTACCTGAAGCACGGCCTTGTCGATTCCCGTCTCCTTTGTCCACGCGCTGTCCAAAAGTTCCACCTGAATGTGAAGTGTCTTTGGGCATTGTGTCCCGACGAGCGAGGCTCGCCAATCGACGACCTCTGGCACTCGGAAAATAGCGTCGTCTAGAAGTGATGGGTAAAGCTCAATCCCGTTGAGCCGGAGGATACCTTCAGTTCGTTTGAAGATCGGGCCGATCTTCTTCAAGACAGTTGCACCACATCCACAAGGCGCGGTCCAGACCGTCGCGACATCGTGCGTTCGATAGCGCAGCATCGGCATGGCTTCCCTGTGGAGGGTGGTGAAAACGAGTTCGCCCTCCGCGCCATCTCCGAGCACGGCTCCCGACTCGGGATCAATTACTTCCACGATCAAATCAAGTTCGTTGAAGTGGTAGCCATCTCCTTGTCCGCATTCCACAGCCACGCCGAGGCCCATTTCCGTCATCCCGTAGTGGGAAATGACCTCTGCGCCCCAGGCTTCCCGGATGTACTCCCGCATGGAGGGCGACAAATACTCTGAGGTGACGAACACGCATCGAACGCCGAGCTTGGCCGTCTGACAGAGCTGCTCTGCCTCTTTAGTCAGTCGATAAATGCGTCCCGTGGATCCAAAGATCACAGCGGGGTGGAATTTCTCGATCGCCTCAAGCTGAGAAACCGTAGGTGCTGTGCCCGTCACGACCGGCACGCCACCCATCTTCAAGACCCCTTTGGACAACAGGTCGGCCTGACTGTTGGGCGGTCCCGCAGGGAGGATTATCTGTACTACATCCCCGGGTGCGGCTACCGTGCGCATGCCCACGGCCATGAAATCTGTCATTCGCCGCAGGTCAGCATCGGAAAAGAACACCCGCTTCTGCGGCCCTGTGGTCCCTGAGCTGGTGAACGTTATCGCGCGGGCTATCGCAGCCTGCGAAACACAGGCGAATGCGTAAGGGGCGCTGGCCAGGTCTCGCGGCTCAGTGAGCGGAAGCCGGGCAAGATCCCGAAGCGACCCCGGAGCCCAAGGCATCTGGTCCGCCGAGGTGCGTCGACCGCGGTAGAATGGAGCTCGGGCATATGCGCGCGAGATTGTCTTTCGTAGCTCGGCGAGCTGGTATGCTGCCAGATCCGCCCTGCCGAATTGATCCGTTGTCGCGCGCGGACCGGCCTGATCACACCGCGGCCTCGGGGTGGTACCGGCCAGCCCCGCGAGGAGATCATGCTCGAAACGGGAACACTTCATTCGGCTCCTTCGTAGGGAGAGCGGCCATTGACAGCCGCAAACTTGAGTCTTATACTGTCCAGTAAGTAAACGTCGGTCAACATGAGGCCGGAAGATCCTGTGTGTGAGGTGCCTTGGGAATGCCAAGAACAAAATCGCTGGAGAGAACCAATGCCCAAAGGCACCGACTTCTGGAGAAGGCGGCCGAACTGTTCGTCAAGAATGGCTATCACGCGACCACCGTTGAGGACATCGCGAAAAGCCTGAGTATGACTAAGCCGGCCATATACTACTACTTTCCCAGCAAGCATGACATCCTATACCAGCTTCATGACTGGACCATCGGGCTGTTCACAGAACGCGCAGCCGCGATTCTGAAGACCAAGGATTCCCCCGATGAGAAGCTGCGCAAGATGATCATCAGTCATATCGATACGGCCGTCGCAGAGATGTCAGGGGTATCTGCCCTCCTGCATGAGGAGTTCGACCTCACGGGCAAGGCGCGGGCGAAAATCGTCCGCAAGCGTGACACGTACGACAGGATGTTCCGCCGAGTAATCCAGGAAGGGATCGACCAGGGCATATTCGTCGACTGCGATGCGGCCCTGGCAAGCTTCTATATTCTTGGCTTCGTAAACTACGTGCCCCATTGGTACAGGCCTGATGGGAGACTGAGCAAGGAGGCCATAAGCGCGAGTTTCGCCGACCTGGCCCTTGGGGGCCTCCTCGACAACGGGCTCAAGGCGCTTGCACCGACTCCACTGACCACCCTGCACGCGGCTCGCGGTCTGGTCGAGGCCTGAGCGCCAAGATCCCCGCTATTCAAGCGCGACCAGCGGTTGCCCCTGCTCAACAATCGTGCCTTTGATGGCGAGCACCCTCTCCACGCGACCAGGCCGGGGCGCCCTGATGTCATCTTCCATCTTCATTGCCTCTAGGACCAACGGTCGCTGGCCCCGCTCCACCTCTTCGCTCTCGCCCACGTCGACGTGAGCCACCAACCCCGGCATGGGAGCCCGGAGGGTAGCGTGTCCCTCAGTCCCCGGCTTCACCGCATCTATCGAAGACAGTCGGTGCTGTCTCTCGTTCTCGACCTGCACGTCGAACAGGACCCCGCGAAGCACCAAACTGTATCCATTCTTTCCGCGAGTCGAGGCCAAACCCGTATGGCGGTCCGTCAATCAGCACGATGTGTATGCCCGTCCCGCCTTGCTCCATCGCCAGGACCATCTCGCGACCGTCGACGACCACCGTCGTCTGTGCCTCGGTCTCGCGTACTTCGACCTGGAAGCGCTTCTCCTCGATGTTTACCCAGTACTTCATTCCCACCTCGTAACCGCTCTCCGGCCCATCATACCCCATATGCTGACCGCGCCGTTATGTGGTGGGCCGCCAAGCGCTTGCTCGCCCTGCCGCTGCCCGCTACGCAGCGATTCAAGGTACGCGGCGGCCGCGGCCGCGATTGGCATCAGGTTCTCGTGGCGAGGTGGCGATTCTACCTATCGATCGATGAAGCTCGTGTCGTAAGAGCCTTCCTGGAATGCTTGATCGTCCATTGCAAAACGGTGGAATGGTATTGAGGGACTAATCCCCAGCACTACGTACTCGGCAAGCGCCCGCCGCATCCGGTGGATTGCCTCCTCGCGTGTAGTGCCCCGGGTGATCAGCTTCGCGAGCAATGGGTCGTAATGGAGGCCCACCTCCATGCCCGGGCAGCTGGCGCTTTCGACCCTGACACCGGGTCCCGCCGGCTGCTGAAGCACCGATATCCTCCCGATTGACGGCAAGAACTGGTTGTAGGGGGCCTCGGCGTAGATTCGGCACTCGACTGCGGGTGCCCGAGGGCCCGCGGTGGTGATTCCGGGTGTTCCAGGGTATCCCCTGTGGCCAGCCTGAGCTGCTCCCTCACGAGGTCGAGCCCCGTTGCCTCCTCGGTAACGGGATGCTCCACCTGCAACCGGGCGTTCATCTCGAGGAAGTAGTAGTTGCCTCCATCGATCAGGAACTCAGCCGTTCCCGCGTTCTCGTAGGCGACGGCCCTCGCCACCCGCGAAGCCGCGTCGAAGAGTCTCGAGCGCAGCTCAGGTCCAACCGCCGGGGAAGGGGTCTCCTCGATCAGCTTCTGATGCCGTCGTTGGATGCTGCAGCCTGGCTCTCCTAGGCAGAGGAAATTCCCTGAGTGGTCGGAGAGGATTTGCACATCCACGTGCCACGGATGCTCCAGGAACTTCTCGAGATAAACCGAACCGTCGCCGAAAGCGGCCTCTGCCTCGCTGGAGGCAGCACGAAACGCGTCTGCCAGCTGTTCCTCTGAGCGCACCGGTCTCATCCCCTCGCCGCCTCCATCAGCGGCAGCCTTTAGAAGCGCAGGGTAGCCTATCAGGGCGGCTGAAGCTCGGAGCTCATCGAGGGACCTGGCGCTCGATGTGGTCCCCGGCACGATTGGCACGCCGACTTCACGGGCAATTGTCCGTGCACTCGTCTTCTCGCCGATCCTCCGCATGGCCCCGGCGCTCCGCCCGACGAAAATTATGACCGCCCGGGCATACGCCTCTGGTAGTGCGGGGTTCTCCGATAGAAAGCCGTAGCCGGGGTGGATGGCATCCGCGCCGCTCCGCCTCGCCGCACCCACGATAGCCTCGACGTCCAGGTACCTTTCTCTTGCTGGGGCGCCGCCGATGGGGTACGCCTCGTCGGCCATCCTGACGTGCAGCGCACCCCGGTCCGCATCGCTGTATACGGCCGCGACGTAGATTCCAAGGTCGCGACAGGTCCTGATGATGCGAATGGCGATCTCGCCGCGATTGGCAACCAACAGTTTCTTGATCAACTCATGATCTCCTGAGCAGGGCGGCCGTTAGAGTCATCAGTCATCGGTCATCAGTCTCTTCTCCGCGGCTGACGACTGTTGTCTGACGATTGATCGCTACATCGGGATGTTGCCGTGCTTCTTGAGGGGGTTCGAATCGCGCTTGTGGCGCAGACTGGCTAGCGCGCGTATCAGCTTTAGGCGCGTCTCCCGCGGCTCGGTGACTTCGTCGAGATAGGCCCGTGACGCTGCCTCATAGGGGCTCGCGAACTTCTCCTGGTGATCCGATACCAGCTGTTTCCGTGTGGTCTCCGGCTGGTCCGAAGACTCTATGGACTCCTTGAAGATGATGTTTACTGCCCCCTCGGGCCCCATGACCGCGATCTCAGCGGCGGGCCAGGCATAGTTGATGTCGCCCCTCGCCTCCTTGCTGCTCATCACCGTGTAGGCCCCGCCGTAGGCCTTCCGAGTTATGACGGACACTTTAGGCACCGTCGCCTTGATGTAGGCGTAGAGCAGCTTCGCGCCGCGCCGGATGATCCCGCCATGCTCCTGGTTTATGCCAGGCAGGAACCCGGGCACGTCTACGAACTTCACGAAAGGAATGTTGACGCAGTCGCAGAACCTGGCGAAGCGGGCCCCTTTGTCCGAGGCGTCGACGTCCAGCACCCCGGCAAGCACTGAGGGCTGCTGGGCCACGACCCCGACCGGCCAGCCGTTTAGCCTTCCGAACCCCACGATCAGGTTCTGCGCGAACCCCTCATGGACCTCCCGGAACTCACCGTCATCGAGCACCAGGTGCAGCGCTTCGTGCATATCGTATGCTTTCACAGGATCGTCCGGAACCAGTTCATCTAGCTTCGGCTCGGTTCGGTCTGGAGAGTCGGTTGGAGTCACGTACGGCAGATCGTCCAGGTTGTTAGCGGGGAGGTAGCTGAGCAACCGCTGCGCCAGGCCCAGGCACTCAGCCTCCGAGTCGACCGCGAAGTGGGCGATGCCGCTAACCGTACTGTGCACCCTGGCTCCGCCCAGTTCCTCGAAGGATACATCCTCATGGGTCACCGTTTTCACCACGTTCGGTCCGGTTACGAACATGTGCGAAGTGCCGCGGACCATAATGATGAAATCGGTAATGGCGGGAGAGTAAACAGCACCACCCGCGCAGGGGCCCATGATGGCCGATATTTGCGGCACGACGCCCGAAGCAAGTACGTTCCTGCGGAAGATCTAGGTGTAAGCCGAGAGGCTTACCACGCCTTCCTGGATTCTGGCCCCGCCGGAGTCGTTTAAGCCGATCACCGGCGCACCGTTCCTCATGGCCAAGTCCATTATCTTGCAGATCTTCTCGGAGTGCGTCTCGGAGAGGGATCCGCCGAACACGTTGAAATCCTGGGAGAACACGTACACGAGCCGGCCATCGATGGTTCCGTAGCCGGTCACGACGCCGTCCCCAAGGTACTTGTGGTCCTTGAGTCCGAAGTCGTCGGATCGGTGGGTAACGAGCATCCGGAGCTCCTAGAATGATCCCTTGTCCAAAAGCAGGTCGACCCGTTCGCGGGCCGTTAGCTTGCCGCGCGAATGCTGCTGCTCTATCCGTTTCCGCCCACCGTCCAATTCTGCTTCGCGCCGGAGTTTGTGGAGTACCTCGAAGGAGTTACCGGCCATAACGTCGGAGACCTCTCAGAAAGTGAACCTAGCTCGGCCCGGTCTGTCGAACGTGGCAATTTGCCGGCAGTAGGCCGTCGGCGGTCGGTGCCAAAGCCCCGACCCGCGCGATGGGTAATCTCATCCAGGTAGCGAGGAGCGTGGTGACCGTCACAGAACGAATATCGGTTGACGACAGACCGACACGTAGTGTGCCAAATCTCCTGAAGCAGGTTTATTATCATACTGGCTAGTAAGTAAATGTCAAGCCGAGGGCTACGGCGCGCTCGCCTTCCTGGCATCCAACCACTGGCGGAGGGCGGATACCGAGAACTCCCCTGCCTCCATCTTGTTGAGGGGTTTGTCGGCGGTCACCTGGTCAGGAGGCAGATGGAAGGCGGCCGCGATCTCCGAGAGGCTCACGTTGTAGCCCTGGGAGATCTCCCCAAAGGTCATCCACCCTTTTATCTCGGCAGTGTCGCGACCCGTCGCGGTGATGGGGGCACCTTTCCCGTCGAATTTGCCACTGGTGGACCAGTATCCGGTTGCTCGGGCCACGCCGTAGGGCAGGAAGAACAGCGCGAGAGCAATGACAACATAAATCAGATTCCTAGGCCGCATCGGTTTTGCCTCCAATTCCTACCAGTATCGGTTCGGGTCGGGGCCGCGGGCCCGCGAGCTGCGGTTGCAGCGAGCCACGGGGGCAAGCCTCTGTGCAGATCAAGCAATTGTTGCACTCGGTCGCAGCTATGCGATGCGACGTGGACACAGCAACCTGCATGGGGCACTTCCTGTCGCACAGCCCGCAACTGGTGCAGCTGGTGGCATCCCTCTCGATCTTCACAAGGCTGAACCTGCCGATCACTCCGATCAGCGCGCCAAGCGGGCAGGCGTACTTGCACCACGGCCGGTCCACAACCGCTGACGCCAACAGCGTGACGACCAGGACTACCGTGGATCCTGCGAAGCCGGCGGTGAGCGGCTCCACCAGGGCATGGAACGGATCGACGTCGCGAAAGACCATGGCACCGACGACACCAGCGCCGACGGTAGCCCAGATGAGCACCACGTATTTGAAATTCCTGGCCGCCCGGTCGGCCCAGAGCGGCGGCACCCAGCGCTTGAGACCGAGGGCTCGCCCCGCGGCCCCTATCCATTCCTGGAGGGCGCCAAACGGACAGATCCACCCACAGAAGGTGGACTTGGTGACGAGAACCATCAGCAGCACCCCTGCTGCCAACACCACGTTCGACCAGTGCGTGTGGGCGATAAACAGCCCGGAAGTGGTGACGAACTTGTAGAAACCCTCGAACCCGCCAAAGGGGCTGTAAGCCTCCGGCGAGGGGACCGAAGCTGCCTCTTCACCGGCGATCATCTTCTCAATGGCGATTTTGGCGACGAACAGGACGAAGTAGAGTTGAACGGCTCGCCTTAGCCAGGAGATGCTCCACAGTCGTGCCCAACCCCTGGGCTTGCGGCGAATAGTTACCTTTGCTCCCACTATGACCTCCTCATTTGGTAGATGAGCTTGCAGGGCCTGCCGCTTGCGCTCGTTAGAAGCGGCCCGCATAGTTCGGAGTCTAGAGGAGAAAGGTGGAGGATTGATGGGGCACTTGTGGAGGATTTGTGGAGACACTTCCGGTAGAGTCGGGGGCAGGGGTGACCCCGACTCTACCGGGTGGGCCGAGCCAGCTGTCTACCGGGGGGCTCGCAGTGGTAGAGCCTGGGTCACCCCTGAGCCAGGCTCTGCTGCGGGCCGTCCCAGGCTCTGCTGAGTCACTTTATCCGAACGGGGCTGGGCGCACTCATGGCCGATAACCGAATCGAGAGCGCTTCGTTGGCCTCGGCGTGCTCCAGGAGACGGAGCACGTAGCCAACCACGGTCTGTGTCGCCGCGGCGCAACCCCTATCGCCCGACAGGCGCAAGCCCATCTGATAGCTGAGCGCCGAGAGCACCGGTTGGTTTGCCTTCAGCCACTCGCTGGTGGCCGCGAAGAACTGCTCCGGCACGGCCAGCTCTTCGTCGATGGTTCGGGCAAAGGAGGTCGCATGGTCCGTCGAGATCTTGATCATCGTCGACACCTCTCATGGGCAACTCTGTCTGCGGAACGTTGCCTGCCCTCCCGACCACGTTCCAGCCTTCCCGAAATGGGCAGCGCTTCTGCCACCATGATCTAATCGCCTGCTTACCTCTATCCGGCGACTCCCGCTTCCTGAGCCGCCTCGGTCTTGACTCTTGGCACCCTGTACCTGTAGATGCCGTACGCCAGCGGTCGGTACAGAGCGTGGGCGAACTTGGTGAACGGGAAGAGGAGCAGCAGCTCCATAGCGAGCACCACGTGCGCCAGGAAGATATCGTAACCATAGCTCCCAATGCTGGGCATGTACACCATCACCTCAAGGATGAAACCGGTCAGCCCAACCACGAACAGCAGCCCGAGGAAAAGCCAGTCGGACGAGAGGAAACGCGACTGGGTACTGTCGTCGGACCGCAGCTTCCGGCTGATGGTGATGATCGAGCCATACAACAGCGCCAGGCCGGCGACGGAGCCCAACAGCCTCGACGGATACCAGAGAGGAACCACCACGCCTGGCGTCTTGAACAGGAAGTCGAAGGCCGTCGCGACCGCGAG
>JAJYKO010000593.1 GCA_021788565.1 Chloroflexota bacterium | reverse complement strand
GGAGCGGCGCCGGAGAGAGGCGATGGAGGTCGCTCAGAGAGTCTCCCTCCGACAAAATCGGAAGATGGTCGGGCGGGAACTGGACGTGCTGGTGGAAGGAGTGGAGAACGTGGATGACGGAGGTCGCGAGCCGATGATGGTTGGGCGTAGCTATCGCGATGCACCGGAAGTCGACGGCCTGGTCCTGTTCTCAGGAAACTCCGCGCCTGGCGAAATCGTCTACGTGCGCATCACGGGCGCCATGGAGTACGATCTGATAGGCGAGATGGTGACACGGGGACGCGAAGACACGGCGGCGCGGAGACTGGCGGCGGTATGACGTCTTTCGCTCCGCGCGTCCGCCCTGATTCGGGCCCGGAGAGGCCTGGCTGAGAGGCTTAGCTGTGGACTCGGAACCCAGAACCCAGAACTCAGAACCTGACCTTATGGCCCGTGAGAGCGAGATTCTAGAAAAGTCGGCGCAGGTGGGAGAGCGACTGCGAGCCCGCGCTTCTACGTTGGCAGTGGCCGAGTCGTGCACTGGAGGCGGCCTGGCCGATGCTATAACCGACATTCCCGGCAGTTCGGACTACTTCCTCGGGGGAATAGTCTCGTACTCCAACAGCGCGAAGCAGAGGCTGCTCGGCGTCGACCCTGGCACGCTGGATAAGCATGGGGCCGTCAGTCCACAGGTGGCTCGGCAGATGGCGGAGGGAGTGCGCAAGGCTTTTGGCGCGGACTTCGGTGCAGGCATCACGGGAATAGTCGGCCCCGGGGGTGGCACCGCCGAAAAGCCCGTCGGCCTGGTGTACATCGCCGTCGCCAGTCGCGGGGGAGTGGACGTCCAACGCCATCGCTGGTCGGAGGACCGTCGCGGCAACAAGCTGCGTTCCGTGGAGGCGGCGCTCAGCGCGCTGCTGACAGCGGTCGAAGTGCTGAGGATTGAGGACTAGTAGCTGAAGACTGTTCGCATCAAGGAGACCGACATGGACTGTCTCTTCTGCAAAATCGCGTCTGGCGAGATCAAGGGAAACATCGTCTATCAGGACGATAGGGTCACTGCATTCCGGGACATCAATCCGCAGGCGCCGACCCACATCCTGATCATCCCCAACGAACATGTCCCATCGGTGGCGGAGATGAGGCCAGAGCAGGCGCCGGTTGTCGGCGAATTGGCTCTGACGGCGTCGATGCTGGCGGAGAGGGAAGGAATCGACAAGAGCGGCTTCCGGCTGGTGCTCAACTCCGGCCCCGACGCCGGCCAGACGGTCGACCACCTCCATATGCACCTCCTGGGCGGCCGGCAGATGAAGTGGCCCCCGGGATAGAGTGGCCCCTCACCCCGGAAACCTCAACTCTCCTTTTGCGGCCATCCGGCGGGCAGTCTCGGCGGCTGCTCGCTCGACCTCGCCTGGACTGGCAGGCACACCCAGAAGCCTCAGCGTGGTGATGAAGTCTCGGTGTCGGCGCCCGCCGCGGTAATCAGGCTCACGCGGCGGGTGCCGCAGACAGGTTTCCAGCAGGTCGATATCCAGGTCATACAGCAGCGTCCCGTGGAGCAATAGTCCTCCCCAGCGCTTCGCCATGGCATTCCCCGATATCTTCAGCTCTCCCACGGCCACGTCCGATATTCCTCGCTGATGCGCGTCGAGTCTGAACTGCGCTAGTACTTCGATCAGGTACCGGGCGCCCACAGCGAAAGTGCGGCGGATGTCGAACACGGATGGCCCGGGGGCTGTAAGGGAGTAGTTAAGCACTCCGGGCATCTGCAGAACCGTGCCCCCACCGCTGGCGCGGCGAATCACCTCGATCCCCAGCCGCTCGCAGTTCTCCAGGTTAGCCACGACCTCGGGAACCTCGGAGCGGCCAATGACGACTGCCGGCGCCCCGGCCCACCAGAGGCGTAGCGTGTACCTCCCCTCAGTTGCGGCTGTCTTCGTCATCGCCTCGTCCATGGCAACGTTTTCGGCCACAGAGAGATGAGGGGAGACGACTACTTCGAAATGGGAGTTGGGTTCGTTCATAGTCGATCGAAATCATAGCACCTTACAGGCAATATCCGGTACGCATTGTGCGTCAGTCGTCATCCAGACGAAGAACAGGTTCACTGCTTTTGGCGCCACTCATTGTCAGACGCCGTCGCATCGAAAAAACGCATAGGAGCGTGGCAAAATGGGACTAGCTACTGGGTCTTATCGGTCTAACGTCGCAAATCGCCTGGACCGCCTGCCAATCAGCTCGGTCCATCGCACGGTAATCATCGGGCTGGCTTTCGCCTACTTCTTCGAGCTTGGCGATCTTAACACTTTCGCCTTCGCTGCACCGGCACTCATCAAGGTCATGGGGCTGACTGTCAGTTCCATCGCAGTGATCACGTCGCTCTCATTTCTTGGCATGTTCATCGGGGCAACCACTGGAGGATGGTTTGCGGACCGCGTTGGCCGCAGACGGGGGTTGATTTACACAACCGTGCTCTACTCCATCGGCTCTCTGCTGAACGCCGCGTCGTGGGACGTGTACTCGCTTGGGGCATTCCGATTCCTGACCGGCATCGGCCTGTCTTCTATGGTCGTAATCGCAAACACATACATCAGCGAATTCTTTCCTGCGTCCTCGCGCGGCAAGTATCAGGGTTGGGCCATGACATTCGGCCTCTTTGGCATCCCCATAACCTCCTGGGTAGCCAGGTTCGTAATACCGCTGGCACCGTGGGCATGGCGGCTGGTGTTCGTGTGGGGCGCCCTGGGGGTGGTCGCCCTTATCTTCGTGGTGAGAATGGTGGAGTCGCCTCGATGGTTCGAGATACGGGGTCGGACTGCGGAGGCCGATTCGGTCATGGCTGACATCGAGAGAGAGACGGAAGCCGAGAAGGGCCGTCTCCCGCCACCCAAACCCGCTGGTTCCCAGGAGGTAGTCGAGTCCGTGCCTTATATGGAACTCTTCAGGGGCAGATACCTGGGACGAACGACAATGCTGCTAGTGGCCTGGATTTTCCAGACGCTCGGTTTCTACGGTTTCGTGTCATGGGTGCCAACGCTCTTAGTGGCGCACGGCTTCTCCGTGGTATCGAGCCTGACCTACACCTCTATCATCGCATTGGGGGCCCCCTTGGGAGCCTTCGTCGCCACGATGATCGCCGAGAGGATAGACAGGAAGTGGAGCTTGGCCATCATATCGGTGGTCACCGCGATCTTCGGCCTGCTATACGGCGCGACTTTCCAACCGCTGCTGATCGTGGTGTTTGGCTTCCTGGTCACGGTCTCGATACAGGCGTTTGCCCCCTTGCTGTATGCATACAGCCCAGAGCTGTATCCCACGGAGGCCAGGGGCTCGGGGACTGGTCTGACGTATGGTGTCGGGCGGCTAGCTAACGTTGCTGGTCCGGCAATCGTCAGCACGCTCTTCCTCGGCTATGGATACGGGAGCGTGTTCGTCTATATCGCGGCCTGCTGGATAGTGGTGGCCGTGGCGGTTGGCATCTTTGGGACTCGCACGACCAGCCGAAGCCTGGAGCAGATCAGTGGCACCGAGATAAGCGCAGGCAGGAAAGCCGCTTAGGCGAACTACCCGCCCCGGCGGTCGTGATGTCGTGGAAAGTATAGGGTATATGTGACAGCGGTCACATATACCCTCCCACATTGGCGTTTGGAACGGCGCACCCAGAGGCTGCCAGGATCGCGAATTCGTGGTATCCTCTTGCAAGTTGCCGCAAGACTGACCGATGGGCGTTTCGATGCAGTAATCACAATTCCAGTGGACTCGTCGTGACAGAGTTGGGGGTGGTTGCATGCACATGGACCAGGAGCGCATCCGTTGTGCTTTCATCAGGGGAGGTACTAGCAGAGGAGCCTACCTCCTTGCTAAGGACCTTCCCAGCGATCCGGAAGCCCGCGATAGGGTGATACTCGCCATCTACGGAAGCCCGGACCCTCGCCAGATCGATGGGTTGGGGGGAGCGGACAGCCTGACCAGCAAGGTCGCCATCATCGCTCCGTCCGATCGGGCCGATGCCGATATCGACTACACCTTCGGCCAGGTCGGCATCAACACTACTCTGATCGACTACAAGGGCAACTGCGGCAACATCTCCTCGGGCGTCGGCCCCTTCGCCATCGACGAGGGGCTCGTCAGGGTCAGTGAGCCCATCACCAAGGTCCGCATCTTCAACACCAATACCAATAAGATCATCGTCGCCCACGTGCCGGTGAGGGACGGCAAGGCCTTGGTGGAGGGGGACTGTGCCATAGATGGGGTGCCAGGCACCGGTGCCTGCATCATGCTCGACTTTCTGGATTCCGGTGGGGCAGTCACCGGGAAGCTATTGCCTACCGGCAACGTCAAGGACACGATCCAGGTAGAGGGAAGAAGTTACACGGTGTCGCTCGTGGACGCGGCTAATCCCGGCATCTTCGTCAACGCCGCGGAGCTTGGGCTAAGGGGCACCGAGCTGGCCGCCGAGATAGACGCCAACGTCGCCCTGCTTGAGGAGTTGGAGAAGATCAGGAGCGTCGGAGCCGAGATGATAGGGACGGTTGCGGACTGGAGGGAAGGCACCCGTCTAAGTCCGGCCGTGCCGAAGATGGCCTTCGTATCGCGACCTCAGGAGTATCGTAGCTCCAGGGGCGACGTCATTGCGCCGGACAGCA
>JAJYKO010000592.1 GCA_021788565.1 Chloroflexota bacterium | reverse complement strand
GGACTGCTTCAGTTCCCGAGCGATCGCCTGCATCTGTTCTGTGGTCAGCCCCTCGGCTCTCGTGGCGACACCGGCGGGATTCCCGCCGAATGGGTGAGTGGTGAAGGCGTCGACCAGGTACAGGGGAACGTTCACTGACGAGACCTCACTTTCATCCTCCTCCTGTGCCGGTTGGCGTGTCCTCAGCGACTCCACGGCGGCGAAGCCACAGGCCTCCAGCAGCGTTGACGATGGTGTGTGCGACTATCGAGCCCCAGAGGTTGCCCGTCCACTGGTAGGTGGCGCCAAGCAGGACTCCCACGATGACCGCCCAGAGGCCGTAAGGGAGGAGCCGTCTGGAGAATCCGGAGTGGAGCAGTCCAAAGACGATGCCAGCAGGCAAGATGCCGATGGCCGTTTGCAGCACCGCGCGGAACAGCAACTCCTCGCCGATGCCTGGCAGGATCGAGATTGCGGCGATACCCGAGATGCTCATTCCCTGGAAGATCGGAACGAACAGCTCTCTCGTGAGGTCCCGGGCGTAGGTGGCGAAGAGGAGCCGGGAGAGCGCGGCCACGACCACCGCCAGCACGAGCCCAGCGGCGATGGACGGTCCGAGGTTGTGACCGGAGAGCAGCACGGCGCCAAGATCGCGCCCCCAGAAAACCCTGAGCGACAGCTCCGCCAGCAACAGTTCGACGACGAAAGCGCCGGCCGCGAACCGAACGATCACCCGTTGGATCAGGCTGCTCTCGGTTTCCAATGCCATCCCCTCTGTGAGTCGACCTCGTGCAGCGACCCATGGAATGCACAGACGCCGCCCAAAAGGGCGGCATCGCGGGCTGCGTGGCGTGCAGGAAGGTGGTAAGCCAGATTCTGTTTTAGACGGCCATCTGTCTCGGGGCTAGGCCCCGGCCACACTTGGTGGCTGCCCTGTACCTTGGCCTCGGCGAGCAGCGTCATCGGCCAGATCTCAGGTTGCAGCGGGGAGGATTGCCCTTTTCACTCCGGCATTACCCGGCATTGGTCTCTGTTGCTCTAACTGTCGGTTTCCCGCCCTGGCTTACACCAGGCACCCTGCTCTATGCTGTCTGGACTTTCCTCTAGCGCGCGAAGCGCCAGCGACCGTCCGCCTTCCTGCAAAAGTTGTCACCACACCCATTATACCATCGAACCTTCGGGTCTCACTCCAAAACATGGTCAGATCCCCAGGTAGGCCTTTTGGATCGCGTCGGACTGCAGGAGCGCCTCGCCGGTGCCCTCGGTCACAACTCGACCCGTCTGAAGCACGTAGGCGCGGTTCGCTAGCTCCAGGGCCTCTCTCACGTTCTGCTCCACCAGCAGGATGGTGAGACCCTGGTCGTTCAACTCCTTCACCGTCTCGAAGATCTTGTCCACCAGCCTTGGCGCGATACCCAGCGAAGGCTCGTCCAGCATCAGCAGCCTGGGCCTCAGCATCAGCCCACGTCCTATCGCCAGCATCTGCTGTTCCCCTCCGGAAAGTGTTCCGGCTTTTTGATCTCGCCGCTCTTTCAGCACCGGAAAGATGGCAAATATCCTCTCCATGTCCTCCTGGCGCTCCTTCGGAGCCTTGCGCGTGTACGCGCCGAGGATCAAGTTCTCCATGACCGTCTGGCGCGCGAACAGCCTTCTTCCCTCCGGCACGTGGGCGATGCCGTGCTTGACGACGTCGTGCGGGGACTGCGTGTCGATGCGGGTGCCTTCGAAGCGAATGCTTCCCTGCTCGGTCTTCAGCAGGCTCGAAATGGCCCGCAGGACGGTGCTCTTGCCGGCTCCGTTGGAACCCACGATGGAGACGATCTCCCCGCGATCCACTCTGAAGGAGACCCCGTGCAGAGCCGGCACGCCGTCGTACCCAACTCGGATGTTATCGACCTCTAGCAACGTACTTCTCCCCCAGATAAGCTCGAATCACGTCCGGGTTGTTCGCTACCTTGGCGGGCGCGTCCTCCACGATCTTCTTGCCGTAGTCCAGAACTACCAGCCGCTTGGATATCGGCATGATGATCTCCATCACGTGCTCCACCATCAGTATGGTCACGCCCTGCCGGTTGATGGTGCGAATGATCTCAACCGCCTCCTGGGATTCCGTTGGGTTGAGTCCCGCCATGGCCTCGTCCAGCATCAGCAGCCGAGGCCTGGTAGCAAGGGCTCGGGCTAGCTCCAGCCTCTTCTTGTCTGCTATGGTGAGGGCTGAGCCCAACATGTCCCGCTTCGGATAAAGCCCTGTGAACCTCAGGATCTCGACAGCGTGGCTCCTTGCCGCGGACGTAGACAGCGACCGCAGGTAGGAGCCGACCATGACGTTGTCCAGGACGGTCATCCCCTTAAACACCCTGACTAGCTGGAATGTGCGGGCCACTCCGGCCTTGCATGCTTGCTCCGGCGCACTCTGCGTGATCTCCTTGCCGTCGAACACTATGCTGCCACCCTCAGGGTGGTAGACACCGGCTATGCAGTTAAATAGCGTGGTCTTGCCGGCGCCGTTGGGGCCGATGAGTCCTATGATTTCACCCTCATCGATGGTCAGCGTCACTTTATCGTTGGCCAGCAGGCCGCCGAAGCGCTTGGTAAGCTCTCTCACTTCCAGGATCGCCATCTTACTTTGTCCTCCGGCGCAGGCTGCTGATCAATCCCATCAAGCCGTTGGGCTGATAGACGGCCACCGCCATGACCAGGAAACCGTAGATCAGCAGGTCGACGGCGGAACCAGATCCGCCCATGGATATACGCGTGCCCTCGGAGATGAGAATCAGGACCGCTGCACCTATCAACGGTCCCCAGATCGTGCCTACCCCGCCAAGCACGGCCATCAGGCACATGGTTATCGAGATGTTCAAAAGGACCGTGCTGGGCGGATCTATGAACAGGATGTACTGGGCGTAGAAGGTGCCCGCCATCGAGGCGAACACGCCGCTAAGGATAAAGGCGATCAGCTTGTATCGGGTCGGATCTATACCGAGCGCTCTCGCCGCATCCTGGTCCTCACGTATGGCCCTGAAGTAGTAACCAAGTCTTGAGCGCTCGATCCAGTACACTGTGAGCATCGAAATTGCCAGGAACACGAGGATCACGTAGTAGTAGGGAGTCTTGGAAGCGAACTGCATATTGACGATAGATGATGGGAGGACAGGAAGCGTGATACCCACGGCGGCTCCCAGTTGGCTGGTATTGGTCACGATGGCGGAGATGATCTCTGCCACCGCGATGGTGGCGATTGCGAAGTAGTGGCCCTTCAGCCGGAAGCAGGGGTACCCAACAACCACCGCGAGCAGAACGGAGAGGAGGATACCCACCAGCATACCAGCCCAGGGAGAGATGAGGAGGTTCTTCAGCATGAGGGCAGAGGTGTAGGCTCCCATTCCGAAAAAAATGGTGTTTCCCAGGGAGACCTGGCCGGCATACCCGCCGACGATGTTCCAACCCACCGCCATCAGGGCGTTCATGTAGATCAATATCAGAACGTGCTGCTGATAGGGCAGAGTGAAGACGAGTGGGTAGATCAGCGCCGCCAGCACGAGTACGCCCAGCGCCGT
This sequence comes from Chloroflexota bacterium, assembly GCA_021788565.1. The sequence goes on along the minus strand of JAJYKO010000592.1, from coordinate 1,090 downwards.
GATCTTCAGTTTGCTGCGACCGGGAGCGATTTCTTCCAGGCTCGGAGCCGCGTATCCGGCCGAAATCTCGGTGCCAGGAGCGCCCTGCCCCTGTACGACCTCTTCTTTGCTCATAGGTGTGACGCTCTCTTCTTGTATGTTCTGAGTCCCTGGAATCGAGATTTCAGTCGGCCGCTTCGGGCTCCCGCTAAACCGTCGATTCTAAAGGCCGGGCGCTAGAACTCTCCGAGTAGGCCCTGGGGCCGTATCAACACCACCAGCAGGTAGACGGCCAGCACAACAGCAAATTTCAAGGCTGGATCGATGAAGAGCCCGGCGTACACCTGCACTAGGCCCACCAGGATGCCGGCGATGAACGCCCCTGGGATACTGCCAAAGCCACCCAGCGCCACGACGACGAAGGTTGTCAGTCCGAATACTGCTCCGACCTCCGGCTGGATGTAGTAGAAGGTCGACAGCAGTCCACCTGCAATGCCGACGCAGCCAGAACTTATGGCCCAGGCAAGTGTGAACATTCGGTCGCTGTTGATTCCCATGAGGGACGCGGCATCCCGATCTTCAGCCGTCGCCATCATGGCACGGCCGACTTCTGTTCTCTCCATCAGCCAGTAGATGAAGGCAAAGGTTATGATTGCTCCTACCGCGGCGACGGCTTGAGGTGCCCCGGCGAAGACGCCACCGAAATCTACCCGGCCATCGCTCACCAGTGAGTGCTGGACCACCCTGTAGTTGGGCGACCAGAGGAACTGCGCCAGGCTACGCAGGAACACTCCCAGTCCGAAGGTAGCGAAGATCTGGGCCAGCATTGGAGCGCGAAGGATTCGCTTGATGATTAGCCTGTAGGTGAGGATCCCGAGGATAACCAGCGACAGGGCAGTAAGTGGCAGGGAGGCGAGCGGGTCGAAGGCGAAGATATTCCACATCCAGAAGGATGCGTACATCGCCATCATCAGGAACTCGCCATGGGCAAAGTTTACGATCTCCATCATGCCGAAGATCAGAGTAAGCCCTACCGCAACGAGGGCGAATACAAACCCTATCAGCAGACCGTCAACTGTTGTCTGCGCCAGTACCTGTCCGGTGATCAATC
>JAJYKO010000591.1 GCA_021788565.1 Chloroflexota bacterium | reverse complement strand
CGGGTCCTTCGGGGCCGGCAACTACGGTATGTGTGGTCGGGCCTATCAGCCCCGCCTCCTCTGGACATGGCCGAACGCTCGCATTTCGGTGATGGGGGGCCAGCAAGCGGCGAGCGTGCTGCTGCAGGTTAAGCTGGACAACCTCCATGCCGAAGGGAAGGAGCTAACGGACGAAGAGCGCGAGGCTATCACGCGGCCGATCGTCGAGAAGTACGAGGCGGAAGGGAACCCATATTACAGCACGGCGCGGCTCTGGGACGATGGCATCCTGGACCCTATGGAGACGCGCAACGCCCTCGCGCTTGGGATCAGCGCGGCGCTCAACGCGCCGATCCCGCGGAGCAGGTTCGGCGTATTCCGGATGTAAGACAGCAGAAGTGATGAGTGATTTGGAGGGAGCCGTGACTCAAACCGAAGGGTACGACAATCTGACCGTCGCGAGCAGCGGGGCGGTCGCGACGGTCACCTTGAACCGGCCGGCCGTTCACAATGCGCTGAATGATGCGCTGATCGGCGAAATCGAGCGCTGCTTCCGGGTCCTGGCGACCAATCCGGGTGTGCGAGTGGTGATCCTGACGGGTGCGGGGCGATCCTTCTGCGCCGGGGCCGACGTGAACTGGATGCGCGCGGCGGCGGGGTACTCCGACGAGGAAAACCGCGCCGACGCGCTCAACCTGGTGCGGATGCTGGAGGCTGTGGACAGCTGCCCTAAGCCTGTTGTCGCCCGGGTGAACGGCGCCGCGCTCGGCGGTGGCGCAGGGCTCGTTGCCGCCTGCGACCTCGCGATCGCGTCGGAGACGGCACGGTTCGCCTTCAGCGAGGTACGACTGGGGATCGTGCCGGCGACGATCTCGCCGTTCGTGATCCGGAGGATCGGCCCGGGCGCTGCTCGCGCCCACTTCCTGCTCGGAGAGCAGTTCGACGCCGCCGAGGCACGCAGGATCGGCCTCGTCTTCCGGGCAGCTCCCCCCAACGAACTCGACAGCGAGGTCGACCGGATCGTCCAGCCGCTGCTAGCCGGTGGGCCGGCCGCGCAGGCGGCTATCAAGGATTTGCTCCGCGCCCTCACGTCGGGCGCTGTCTCGCCCAGCGGGGTAGCCGAATACACCGCCGGCGTCATCGCAGAACGCCGGGCCAGTTCCGAGGGGCAGGAGGGGCTGCGGGCCTTCCTGGAGCGCCGCCCACCCGCCTGGATACCGAAGCGGGAAGGGCAGCCTTAGATGATCCGCCGAGTCCTTATTGCCAACCGCGGTGAGATCGCCGTCCGGATCATTCGCACTTGCCGGAAACTCGGAATCGGCACCGTGGCGGTCTTCTCGGACACGGACCGCGCCGCGCTCCACGTCAGGGAAGCCGACGAGGCCGTCCCTATCGGCCCGGCGCCAGCGGCGCAGTCGTACCTGCGTATCGAGGCAATTGTCGAGGCGGCGCGACAGAGCGGGGCGGATGCGCTGCATCCAGGCTACGGCTTCCTCTCCGAGAACCCTGCGCTGGCTGAGGCATGCCATGCCGCGGGCATCGTCTTCATCGGCCCGCCCGCGGAGGCGATGCGACTGCTTGGCGACAAGGCGGCAGCGCGGCGGATGGCAGCGAGCCTCGGGATCCCCGTCGTGCCCGGCTACGACGGCGAGGACCAGCGGAGCGAGGTCCTCATCGAGGCCTCCCGATCCATCGGTTTCCCGGTCATGATAAAGGCTGCCGCCGGCGGAGGCGGCCGCGGCATGCGACTGGTCCCGCGAGTGGGCGAATTCCGGAGCGCCGTCGAAAGCGCCCAACGGGAGGCAACGGCCGCGTTCGGCGACGGCCGGCTACTGATCGAGCGTGCCCTCCTCCGACCGCGACATGTCGAGATCCAGATTATCGCCGACAGCGAAGGAAGCGTCGTCACGCTTGGAGAGCGGGAGTGCTCTATCCAGCGCCGGCATCAGAAGATCGTCGAGGAGTCTCCCTCGCCCGCCGTCGACGCGGAGGTGCGGAGCAAGCTCAGCGAGGCTGCCGCAAAGATCGCCCGCGCCGCGGGTTATGTCGGGGCGGGCACCGTTGAGTTCCTGATGGATGCCGATGGCGCCTGCTACTTCCTCGAAGTGAACGCCCGGCTACAGGTGGAGCACCCGGTTACGGAGATGGTCGCTGGGATCGACCTCGTGGCCGACCAGATCCGCGTCGCAGCCGGCCTGCCGCTCCTGTACAAGCAGGAGGATGTCGCGCTCCATGGCCACGCCGTCGAGTGCCGGCTTGTCGCCGAGGACCCACGTCATGACTACCAGCCAAGTTCCGGCCGGATCATGGCAGTCGATCTGCCGCATCAGGAGGACATTCGGATCGACAGCGGAGTCGCGGCTGGAGACGAAATCCCATCCTACTACGACCCCATGATGGCGAAAGTGATCGCGTGGGGGCCAACGCGCCTCGACGCCATGGAGCGGATGCAGCACGCCCTCGATACTGCCTACGTCGGTGGTATCCAGACGAACCTGCCGCTGCTCAGGGCCGTCGTCGCCAGCCCGACATTCCGGCAGGGGGACCTCAGCACGGATTTCCTCCGCACCGCGGTGAACCCGGCGGAACTACAGCCACTGCCACCCGCACCGATTCTGCTGGCCGCCTTCGGCGTCGAGGTCCTCGGGCTCCAGCCGGCCCACCGTGATCCCTGGCACGCCGCGGGTCCCTGGCGTATCGGCGGCGAGGCGCAGGTAGAGCTCCTGTTCGACGGCAACCAGGTCTCGATGATCGGTCGCCGGGAGCCGGCCGCGCCAGACCGTTGGACTGTGCAGATCGCCGAGGCCCGCCATCCGGTCGGCATCCAGCGCCTCGGTCCCGACTCGATGGTGCTGGAGCACGACGGCCGTCGCACGGTCTTCCGCGTCCAGGGTCTCATCGGTCCAGGGCCGGAGAGCCGAGGCCGTGAGCGGAGCAGTGGTTTCCTCCTAACTAACGGCGGCAGGAGCTACCGCTTCCACCGGCCGATCCCGACCTTCACGGCGCCGAAGACTGCGCCACATCAGGAGCGAGGGCTCCGTGCTCCCATGCACGGCACCGTCGTAAAGGTCTTCGTCGAGCCAGGACAGGTCGTGGAGGCGCACCAGCCGCTGGTCGCGCTGGAGGCGATGAAGATGGAGCACACCATCGACTCGCTGACCGAGGGCACCGTGACCCAGCTGCTCTGCCAGATCGGCCAGCAGGTGAAAGAAGGAGACCTGCTCGTCGAGATCGACGGGAAGTGATGCCTCCCAACGCGGACCGCGATCAGTCCGCACTATCCAGTGACGTGGTGACGGGTAGTTTCCACCTCTCCTCGATCCGAAATAGCTTCCAGACCGCATAGGATATCGCCCACGTGATGACGAAGAGCGCGACGATCATGTAGCCGACGACTCCGAAGTCGAGGGACCCTACGAATCTCCAGAAGGGGCTGGAAAGGTGGAAACGCTCGCGCAGTATGCCGAGGAGCTCGGCAGTGCCGACCAGCAGCGCCACCGAGATGGAGAGCCCCGTGATCGTCACGTTGTAGTAGATCTTGCGAATGGGGCCCGAGAATGCCCATTCATAGGCCTTGTTCATGAAGGCCCCGTCGGCAGTGTCCATCACGGACATGCCAGCCGCGAAGATGACCGGCAGGCAGAGGATCGCATAGAAGGGTAGCCCGTCCGATTCGGCCCCGGCGGCGAGGGCCAGGAGCGTCACCTGGGTAGCGGTGTCGAACCCGAGCCCGAAGAGGAAGCCCACGGGGAACATCTGCCAACTGCTGCTGATGGCCCGCGAGATACGCCCAAAGAAGCGTCCCATGAGCCCCCGAGTGACGAGCTGCTCCTCGAGCTTCTCTTCGCTGTACTCACCTCTGCGCATCTCTCGCAGCACCTTCAGGACGTCGATCAGGATCACCATGTTGAGCCCGGCAATCAGGTACAGGAAGATGGCGGAGGAGCCCGTCCCGAGAAGGCCTCCGAGGTCTCGCAGGGTCGAGTTGCCTCTGATCAATTGGCCTGCCAACTGCTGGGCAAGGACGATTACCACGGCGAGGACCAGTACCATTGTGGAATGGCCCAGAGAGAAGAAGAACCCGACACCCAGGGGCTGTTTCCCCTCGGCTATCAGCTTACGAGTGGTGTTGTCGATCGCAGAGATGTGGTCGGCATCGAAGGCGTGGCGGAGCCCGAGCAGGTAGGCGGTGAAGCCGACCCCAATCCCCAGCACGGTGGGATACTTCGGCGCGACCAACAGCACCAGCGTACCCCACCCGAGGATGTGCAGGAGAACCACGAACCCGAAGAATGCACTGAGGCGGCGGATTTCCCCCCTGGCAAAAGGGCCTCTACCTTGCCGAGCTACCACGGACATTTCCATTGCTCCTTGGTCCTTAGTTGGCGGACGTCCTTGGAGAGGAGGGAGCAAAGGAGGATAGGCCCGTATAAACGGAAAACCCCCTGCCCGCGGGAGGACAAGGGGGGATCGCTCTCTACCAAGGTTTACTCCCCTCTCTCGGAGGCGTATCTACCCTGGCAATGGCAGGCGCCCTGACTTATCGGCCGTACTTCACGGCCGCATCACAGTTGCGGGACAGTGCCGGCTTCTCACCGGCTTCGCTCTTGGCCCCTCGCGGGGCACCATTGCCGATTCCTGTTCGATCTGG
>JAJYKO010000590.1 GCA_021788565.1 Chloroflexota bacterium | reverse complement strand
TTAGCTCAGGAAACGACGTCAGCGCGCAGACGCAGCAACTCTCGAACATGATCTCACAGAAGCCAGGTGCCATCCTGGTAGATGCGGCCTCGCCTACCGGCCTGAACGGCATTCTCGGGCAAGCTGTTGCTCAGGGCATCCTGGTGATCTCCTTTGACAACACGGTGACCGCGCCGAATACCTACAAGGTCAACACAGACCAGTTCGCGTTCGGCCAGCAGTTGGCGCAGTTCCTGGCCGACCATCTAAACGGCAAAGGGAACGTGATCATGGTCACGGGTGTGGCCGGCACCGAGGTTGATACGCAGCGAAATGCCGGCGCCGACGCGGTATGGAAAAAATACCCGGACATCAAGGTGGTTAACCGCTTCACGGGAATGTGGGACTCCGCCACAGCCGAGCGCAACACGGCCGCTGTCCTGCCCTCTCTGCCCAAGATCGACGGCATCTGGTGCCAGGGTGGCACCGACGGGGTGTTGAAGGCTTTCATCGCGGCCAAGAGGACCCCGCTTCCGGTGACCGCTGGAGAGGCCGAAAACGGCTACCGCAAGTTCCTCCTCGGCGGTTACATGGGCCAACCGAAGGTTGAGGGTATCTCGATCGGCCAGCCCCCCTATCTCAGTGTAGTGGCGCTGGAACTTGCCCGTGAGATCCTTCAAGGGACGCACCCGAAGGCAGATGTCACCCTGCCGTTCCCAGTTGTCACGACCGACACGGTCAAAGCGGGCGTGAACGTATTCCCCGATCAGGAGGATAGCTTCTTCGCCGACTTCACCGATAGCGGACCCAACGCAGTGGTACAGCTTTGCATAGACGCGGGCTTGAGTGGGACTCCCTGCCCTGGCACGCTGGATGTCAAGCTGCCGAAGTAGGCAAAGGAAACAACAACATATGAAGGGTGAGTATCCATAGATGGAGCAGTCTCCAGCAACCTCTTCCGACGGCCTCATGCCGGCGATCGAAGGACTAGGGTTATCCAAGGCTTTCAGCGCTGTCCAGGCGCTGCTGAACGCTGACTTCCAGGCCAGCTTCGGCGAGGTGCACGCGCTGGTCGGGGAGAACGGAGCCGGCAAGAGTACCATGATCAAGATCCTCAGCGGGGTACTCCATCCCGACTCAGGCACCATTCGGGTCAAAGGCCAGCAGGTCCACCTGGACAACCCGCAGGCGGCCCAGAAACTGGGAATCGGCACCGTGTTTCAGGAGCTCACCCTCATGCCGTGGATGACCGTGGCGGAGAACCTGCTTCTCCGCCACGAACCCCGCGGCCCTCTCGGACTGGTCAGGCGAGGCCAGATGGAGAGCCGAGCCGAGGAAATCCTCTCTGGCCTCGGGGTGGAGAACATCGATCCCCTGGAACTCGTTTCAAACCTATCCCTGGCGCAGCAGCAAATCATCGAAATCGCTCATGCCGTTCTCCGCGACCCGGACATTCTCTTCATGGATGAGCCCACGTCGTCTCTTGCAGAGCGAGAGGTTGGCTGGCTATTCGACCTGATCAAACGGCTGAAGCTGGCCAGCAAATGCATCATCTTCACGTCTCATCGATGGAAGGAGGTGGTGAGCATTGCCGACAGGATCACGATCTTCAGGAACGGCACCCACGTGGGAACCTATGAGCAGATGGACGAGGGAGATGCCATCACCCTGATGACAGGGCGTCGCGTGGATGCCATATATCCGCGGATATCTCCGGTCCAGTCCGACGGCGTCGCGATGGAGGCCAGAGATCTGACAAGCACGGGCGTTAACGGGGTCTCCTTTGACATGAGGAAAGGCGAGATTCTGGGGATCGGCGGGCTTGCCGGACAGGGTCACCGGGAGCTCTTCCTCACCCTGTTTGGCGTCAATCGTCTCACTCGTGGCCAGATCTCCATAGCTGGCAAGCCGGTCAAGATCCATAGCCCTCACGACGCCATACAGGCTGGGCTCGGAATCGCCCTCGTTCCCGAAGATCGCAAGCGGGAGGGATTACTCCTCCCCATGAGTACTAAGGACAATTTGACTCTTCCCATCTTGAGTCGGATCTCCAGGGCAGGTTTTATACGACAGCGGGTCGAGCACCAGATGGCCGCGCGAATGATCGATCAACTGCAGGTGCGGGTGTCGACGCCCAGTCGCCCGGTCCGCACCTTGAGTGGTGGCAATCAGCAGAAGGTCTTGATCGGACGGTGGCTGCTGGCCGACTCGCGGATACTACTTCTGTATGACGTCACCCGTGGAGTCGACATCGCTACCAAGCACGATATCTATGATCTGATGATTCAGTTGGCTTCCGAGGGCCGTTCCATACTGTACTACTCAAGCGACACGGAGGAACTTGCTCATCTCTCTCATAGGGTGCTCGTGCTCCGCGAGGGTAGAATCGCAGCCGAACTGAACGGTCCGAAAATCGACGCGGAGGAGATCGTTGCTGCTTCAGTCCGAGAAAACGTCACCGCCTAGCCGCGAACGCAGGGGTTTTCGGCCCCGCCAGGTGCACTTCATCGCCCAGAACGTGCCCCTACTTTTGGCCGTGTTTATACTGGTGGGCACGCTCCTGTTGTACGGCGGGCTGTTCTATGTAAATCAACATAGGCTACCCGCCAACTTCGAGATCACGAGCATAGTCAACAACTCTCTTCCACTCGCGCTCGCCGCCGTCGGTCAGACGATGGTCGTACTCACGGGCGGCATCGATCTTTCTGTGGGAGGCATGATAGATCTGGCCAATGGCCTTGCAGCTATCAACATGCAGAACGACCCTGCCAGCATTGTTCAATGGTCGGTCATCATCCTGCTGGTTGGGGCGGCCGGCGGTCTTCTTAACGGTCTGTTTGTGGTCGTTGGCCGGCTGCAGCCAATCCTGGTTACCCTGGCTACTCTGTCCATCTTTCAGGGCATAGCGATCAGAGTGCTGCCATCACCCGGCGGAACCGTTCCCCCCGTACTCACCACGATATTGACCAACCCGGCAGCACCGACAGGACTTATTCCCCTGGCCGTGTTGATCGGGCTCTGGCTGCTGTTCAGGAGAACGCCGCTGGGCGTCGGTATCTTTGCCATCGGCAATGACGAGCAGGCAGCCCGCGCCAATGGCGTGCCGGTGACGGTAACCAAGCTGGGAGCCTACGTGCTGGGAGGAATGCTCGCCGCGCTGGCAGGACTTTTCCTCGCCGCTACCACCACTTCGGGCGATGCCACCGCCGGGAACGTATTTACCCTGACTTCCATCGCCGCAACCGTGCTGGGTGGAGTGAGCCTGATGGGAGGGCGAGGGAGCGCCATGGGGAGCATAGCCGGAGCGTTCATACTGACTGTTCTGATCAACGTGCTTTTCTTCGCCAGCATCAACCCGCTCTACCAGTCGTTCTATCAAGGCCTGTTCCTCATTCTGGCCGTCGTAATCAGTTCGCTGGTCGGAGTTTACTTGAGGAGGAGAAAATGATCGGCCAGCTCACTCGTTTGCCACAGCGGTTGGAACGATTCGGATTAACCACCGATCGCCGGCGCATTGTTTACGCCTTCGCCGCGGCGATCATACTGTTCATCGTCGGGCAGCTGGTTCACCCCGGTTTCGCCAGTATCAACAGCATCGAATCGGTGCTGATCGTCGCTTCCTTCGTCGGCCTTGTCGCCGCTGGCCAGACCTTCGTCGTGCTGATCGGCGGAATCGACCTCTCTGTTCCATGGGTGTTGAACGGTGCGGCCATATTGTTGGTCACGACATCTCTCGGCCAGAACGATCTCGCGGTCTATTCAATCCTGGTGACCCTTGGCATGGGGCTGGCCGTGGGGCTGGTCAACGGGCTGGGAGTGGCGATGCTCGCGGTGCCTCCCGTCGTGATGACGTTGGGTATGAACGGTGTGATGCAGGGCCTCGCGCTGGGCCTCAGCGAGGGGATGACCTGCCCAACTTGCGCTTCCTATGCGCCGCCCTTCATTCAAAGCCTCGTGCACGGCAACCTGCTGGGGATCCCCACGGACCTCCTCTTCTGGCTGGCAGTTATCCTCCTGGTCACTTTCGTGCTCAGCTACACCACTTTCGGCCGGCGAACCTATGCGGTGGGCAACAACCCCATGGCCAGCTACCTCGCGGGCATCAACGTGCGGATGGTGACCGTCGTGCTCTATATGCTGAGCGGGATGTTCGCGGCGCTGGCTGGCATCATACTGGTTGGCTTTGGCGGCCAGGCATCACTGGGGATGGGCGACCCCTACCTGTTCCAGTCCATAGCGGCGGTGGTCATCGGTGGCGTGTACATACTGGGGGGCCGCGGCAGCTATCTGGGAACAGCCGCGGGGGCAGCAAGTCTGGTGACGTTGGTTACCGTTCTGATGGCGGTCAACATGCCCGAATATGGCCGTAGCATCATCTACGGCGTAGTGATACTGGTCTTGCTCCTGTTGTATGGCCGAGAAGAAGTAGAGGGCTAGGCCATCCAGCAAGCGAGGTCATCCATCGAGGCGAACCCAAGGAGCTTCAATCATGCCAGTCGCAGAACCTTCCGAAACCCTGAGCAAGCTCACGGACTTGCTAAGCAGCTTTCGGATAGTCGATCTGAGCCATTCGCTCGAAGAGAATATGCCAATTTGGCCAACCCTGTCCAAGTACTACCACACCCTCTGGCTCTCCACGAGCCTTGGCGATCG
>JAJYKO010000589.1 GCA_021788565.1 Chloroflexota bacterium | reverse complement strand
GGCGAGGCTGAGCCTACACCAAACACTGCTGTCCAAACCCGGTAGAGGCGGACAAGCCCGACTTCCGTGGAGCAGGGGAGATCTTTACGCGGACTAAAGCGAGGCGGGTACCAAACCCGCGGGGGACGAGACCCCCGAGGTCTTCGAGACCTCGGGGGTCTGGGCTCGCACCGAGACCCCGCGGGTTTCACCCTGGCTCAACTTTAGAAGGAGGGCTGAACTGTGAACGTTTACCTGGATAACGCCGCCACCTCTTTTCCCAAACCCGAGGCCGTCTACGCGGCCACGGATGACTACGGGCGTAGCGTCGCCGGCAGCCCTGGCCGGGCTGAGCATCGGGGTGCGGCAGAAGCGACGCGGGTCGTGGCAGAGGCTCGCCAACGATTAGCGCGCCTCTTGGGCGCCCCGAACCCATCGCGAGTGATCTTCACGGCGAACGCCACCCATGCGATCAACCTGGCGCTCAAGGGGCTTCTCCGGCCGGGGGACCACGTTGTCACCTCGGGTGTGGAGCACAACGCCGTCTGGCGCCCGCTGAAGAAATTGGAGCGGCAGGGGGTCCAGCTGTCTGCCGTGGACTGCACGCCCACCGGGCTGCTCGACCCGGCGGACGTGGCCACCGCGGTACGCTCCAACACCCGGCTGATCGTTGCAACCCACGCCTCCAACGTTCTAGGGACGGTGCTGCCGGTGGCGGACCTCGCCGAGGTGGCGCACCGGCATGGCCTGCCGCTCCTCGTGGATGCCGCTCAGACGGCCGGAGTCTACCCTATCGATGTTGGTGCGCTGGGAATTGATCTCCTCGCCTTCACTGGCCACAAGGGCTTGCTCGGTCCCGCTGGCACGGGCGGGCTAATCGTGGGGAACGGGGTGGAGTTGGAGCCGTTGCTGGAGGGGGGCACCGGCGGGGACTCGGCGCTGGAGACCATGCCGTCGAGCCTGCCGGAGCATCTGGAGGCCGGAACCCTGAACGGCGTAGGCATAGCCGGCCTCTCGGCGGGGGCGGCCTTCCTCCTGGAGAAGGGTGTAGCAAACGTCCGGCGGCACGAGGTCGAACTGACCGCCCATCTGCTCGATGGCCTGGCGGCCCTGGACGGTGTAACCGTGTACGGACCACCGGACCCCGAGGCTCGCACCGCAGTGGTTTCCATCAACCTGGCCGGCTGTGAACCGGAGCAGGTGGGTCACGTGCTGGACGAGGTGTACGACGTGGCGACCCGTGCCGGCCTGCACTGCGCGCCGCAGGCCCACCGCACCATGGGCACCCTGGAACGTGGGGCGTTGCGCTTGAGTCCGGGCTACTTCACGACCCACGAGGAGATCGATTATCTGTTGCGGTGCCTGGTGGATATTCTGGCGGCGTGACGGGTGAGGTGACAGCGTGCGAGAAGATGGACCTGGAGATGACGGGTTGGAGAAGAAGGTGTTCCTCGTGTTTTCGGAGGCGGAGATAAATGAGATCCGCATGCTGGCCCAGGATCGAGACGAGCGGGAGGCTTATCTCTACCTGAAGAACGTGCTGCTCAAGAAGCTCGAGGAAGTCCTCCGGAAGTCCTGCCGGCATTAGCAGAAATTCGCAAGAAGATCCAAAAGACCCCCTTGACAACCCCGAGCATGCGGCATAGGATATATGCACTTCGCTGGATATACACGTCATTGCATGAACAGGAGATAGCGATGATCGATACAAACCTTACCGTGGAGGAGACTGAGGCTTTGATCCTCAAAGCCCTGGCCCATCCCTTCCGGCTTCGAATGCTTGAGGTGCTCTCCGCCGACGAAGAGTGCGTTTGTCACCTGGTCAGCCTCTTCGACAAGCCCCAGCCATACATTTCGCAGCAGCTGGCCACCCTGAAGGAAGCTGGGCTGGTTCGGTATCGGAGGGATGCCCAGCTGATCTACTACGGGGTCAGGGATCCTCGCCTCGTCGAGGTGCTGGCCGGCATCAGGGCGCTGGCGGGGGCATCAGAACAACTTCCGGATCGGCACACCACGGTCCCCGGATGCACCTGCCCCAAGTGTGATCCTTCCGGCTGTCCCACATGCGGTACATCGGGCAGCTAGCTGCCCAGCATATTTCGGGGGGTTAGTGATTTGGAAACGAGAGAGAGTCTGAAAACCGTGGCGTCAGGAGGTCTGTAATTTGGCAACCACCGAGAATTTAGAAACCACCAAACCTGCCAATCGTTCTAGTTTTCCCCTGATGCTGTTGTTGGCCGTAGCGGCGGTAGTCTGGGTGCTGGTGTACCTGGCGCTGCCCGGGATATCGGACTACATAAGCTACCGCGCCCTCGGGCTGGATCCCGCCAGCCACCTCGGCTCGGCCGTGGACTTCTTCCTCCTGGACGTGCCCAAGATATTCGTACTGCTCGGAGGCATCGTCTTCCTGGTGGGCATCCTACGATCCTACTTCAGCCCCGAGCGCACCCGCGCGCTGCTGGGGGGCAAGCGTGAGGGCATTGGCAACGTGCTTGCCGCTTCCCTAGGCATCGTCACCCCCTTCTGCTCCTGCTCGGCGGTGCCCATGTTCCTGGGCTTCGTGGAGTCGGGCATCCCGCTGGGGGTCACCTTCTCCTTCCTGATTTCGTCCCCCATGGTTAACGAGGTCGCGCTGGTGATGCTGCTGGGCATGTTCGGCTGGGAGATCGCCGGCCTCTACATAGGGACGGGCCTGGTGGTCGCTATGGTCGCGGGCGCGGTGATCGGCCGGCTCGGCATGGACGGCTATCTCCAGGATTGGGTCTACCAGGTGCGGATGGGGGATGCCGGCCTGGAGGAGCAGAAGCTCGACTTCCATGGCAGGGTGGACTACGCCCTGGGGCAGGTGCGGGACATCGTGGGCAGGGTGTGGCTCTACGTCCTGATCGGTATCGGGCTGGGGGCGGCGATCCACGGATACGTGCCCGAGAGCCTGCTGGCCGGCTACATGGGCAAGGAGTCCTGGTGGAACGTGCCGGTGGCCGTGATCATCGGCATCCCCCTCTACTCCAACGCGGCGGGGATCATGCCGGTTGTCCAGGCCCTGATGGAGAAGGGGGCAGCACTGGGCACCGTACTGGCCTTCATGATGAGCGTGGTGGCGATCAGCCTGCCAGAGATGCTGATCCTGCGGAAGGTGATGAAGATCCAGTTGATCGCGGTATTCGCTGGAGTCGTGGCGGTGGGCATCATCATCGTCGGCTACATCTTCAATATGGTGATCTGAGTCATTCTGAGTTCTGGGTTCTGGGTTCTGAAAAGACCTACTCAGAACCCAGAACCCAGAACTCAGAACACCCAAGAAAAGGAGAAAGAGATGGAGATCAAGATTCTCGGTTCGGGTTGCTCCAACTGCCTGAAATTGGAGGCAATGGTCAAGCAGGTAGCGGTGGAGAAGGACATGGAGGCCACCTTCCTGAAGGTGACCGACTACAAGGACATCATGTCCTACGGCATCATGCACACCCCCGGTCTGGTGATTAACGGCAAGGTGCTCTCGGCTGGGCGCATCCCCTCCAGGCAGGAGATCGCCACCTGGCTCGAGGCGGCCCAGGGCTAGGAGTAGAGGCGTAGTCATGGCGACTCTGAGCGTCTACCTGATCGGTGTACCGGTGGTTCTCATCTTCTCGGCCATCCTCTCCATGGCGGGGCTGGGCGCGGCCTTCCTGTTCGTGCCCTTCTTCTACTGGCTGGGGGTGCCGCTGGAGGTGGCGATGCCGACGGCGCTGCTGCTGAACTTCGTTAGCCTGGCCTTCGCCGCCGTCGTGTACGTGAGAAGCCACGTCGTGGACTTCCGGGCGGGCCTGCCCATCGCCATAGCGGCGGTGCTGCTCTCCCCTCTGGGCGCTCAGACCACCCGACTGGTGGACCAGAAGGTTCTGCTGTGGATGTTCGCCGCCTTCCTGGTCTTCGCGGGTTCCATGATGCTGTTCTACAAGACGAAAACTCGCCCGGCCCGACGGGGTGCCGGGGTTGCCGCCCTGGGAGCTGGCGTCGGCGCCGTCGCCGGCTTCCTGGGCGGACTTCTCGGGATCGGCGGGGGCAACTTCGTCGTGCCCGTGCTCAATGGACTGGGCTACGACGCCAAGGTGGCGGCGGGCACCACGGCCTTCGTGGTGGTCTTCTCCTCCCTGGCAGGGTTCCTGGGCCACGTCTCTCTCGGTGCGATGGACTACACCTTCCTGGTCGTGATGGCCGTGGCCGCCATCGTGGGGGCACTTCTCGGCTCATATCTCATGCGCTACAAGCTGAGCAGCCCCCAGCTAAAACAGATCATTGGGCTGGTGCTGTTCTTTGTGGCGGCCAAGATCGTCTGGGGCCTCGTGATGGGGTGATACACAGGCAATCAGTTGCCCAGACGGCCCGCCGCCATTGGGGATGAAAGCGTGTAGCGTCGGGGCTTGTCCCCGACGTGGTACCCGTCGCCCACGAGGGGCGACGCTACATGGATCCCTATATCGAAACAGAAAAAAGCGAGAGTTACTTGACAGTATACCAATCAACATATTTCTCGGAAGGATCGATGCAGATCATGAATCAGAACGACGAGCTGTACAAAGTTGGACTGGCGCTCCACGGCCACAAGTGCCCGGCCATGCCGCTGGGCCTGCGGGCAGGGTTGGCAGCCATGGAGGCGCTGGGGGTCCAGCACGC
>JAJYKO010000588.1 GCA_021788565.1 Chloroflexota bacterium | reverse complement strand
AGATTGGCAGGGTATTGACCGCCGGGTTCATCCCATAGGCCGCGGCCTGATACTGGATATGAACGATCTGGGCGCGACGCGCGATCGCGATGGACGCGATCTGCCCCCAGGATGCGGGACCCCAGCTCCGGATGGCCCTTAGCACCGGGACACGATCGACGCCAGCGAAGGATGCCCTCTCATCTATCCCTGCCCTGGTCAGGACGGAGACCTGGCTGCCCAGATCCGAGAGATGGCCACACAGCAACTCGGTGTAGTCGCCTACACCGCCCGGTGCCGGCGGATACTCGCCCGTTAGCATCAGGACCGATGGTCGCCCGGTAACCGCATCACGATTCAAGGCGCAATCCTGCCCCACTTCGCTATCCATGCCAGTTGCCAGGTCACGACCCTGGCCAATACGGCGATCCTGGCTGCCCGCATCTTGCGCTTGCTGCCAAGCAGCCACTTGGCTGCATCCTCGCCCAACATGAACAGGTAATTGAAAAGTATGAAAAGCCTCAGTCCTTCCGCGAAGAGTGGACCGTGGTATCTCTCGAAGTACCTGCACTTGCTGTGTTGAAACCGCGTGTGTCGGTAGAAGACCGCCTGATCGCTGCTCTGACCACCGTGGTGCAGCACCCCAGCGGAGGGATAGTAGACCACTTTCCAGCCCTCCTTGGCAAATCGGTGGCACCAGTCGAGCTCCTCCGAATACATGAAGTAACCCTCGTCCAGCGGGCCGGCGGCCCTGGCCGCCTCGGCACGAACAAGCATGCAAGCACCCACGAGCCAGTCCACCTCTTGGATGTCGTCATCGTCCCTGTCCAGGACGTAGTAGGCCCTCAGCGCTGGATGGTTTGGGAACCAGCGCTGCAGGACCGTGCTTTCGAGGAAGGCGGTGACTGCTGTCGGAAAACGGCGGCGGGAGGACTGGACAGTACCGTCAGGGTTCAGAAGCTTCGGCCCGACGATGCCCGCGCGCCGGTCCTCCTCTGCGTGAACCACCAGGTCGGAGAGCGCGCTGCCGATCAACTCCGCATCGGCGTTCAGCAAGAGTAGATAGTCACCAACCGCGCGCTCGATGCCCAGGTTGTTAGCCCTCGCGAACCCGAGGTTTCTCTCACTGGCGATCAAGACAACTTGAGAGAAGCGCGACGCTATCATCTCAAGAGTCCCGTCCGAGGAGCCGTTGTCAATAACGACGACCTGGAGGTCCAACGCCCCAGCGGTCGCGTAGACCGAGGATAGGCACCGCTCCAGAAGGTCTCTCGTGTTCCAGCTAACCACTATGACTGAGACCGTGACCACCGATACTCCATTGTCGTCCGATGCCATAGAAGGGCCACGTACTGTTCAGCGGACCCATAGGAGGCGCGCAACGTCGACTGGTCCCGCGGTGTAGACGGCCGATGGCCTCGAGTTGGCGAAGGAAGGCATGTGGAAGCGCCAGAGCAGACCATACACGGCACAAGTAGCCGCGTCAAGGAGAAGTGACGTGAAGAACGGTGTGGCGCGCACCTGTCACTCGCTCACAGCATGGCCACATGCTTCGTGTCCGCGCGCGCCATTCAGAACCGTTAGTCCATCACGGGGACGGTGTCTGCCCTGGTCAAGCGGAGGTATGCCACCTTCACTGGACAGCTGTCGTGGTGCTCGCTACCGCAGTGAAGGCACACGGTATTCACCGTATCCTCGTCGTCGATCGCGGCGGATATGAATGCCTCCATGGTCGTGTGCAGGGCATCACGGGCACCCGGATCAAGCCGATCCAGGACGTCGGAGAATCTACGCGACCTTTCCTCGTAGACGTCGTCCACCAGTCCCTTGCCTCGGTCGGTCAACCGAATGCGCACGACTCGCCGATCGTGCGGATCCTCGAGCCTCGAGGCCAGATCCTTGCGCACCAGGCGATCAATCGTCTTGGTGGCAGCTGGAAAGCTGATGTCCAATCCCTCGGCAACATCGCTCATGAGGGAACTCTCGTTGAGAGAGAGGTAGCGCAGCGCCAGCAACTGAGCGGGTGTCACCTGCTGGTCGAAGCTCTGATCCAGCATCCGCTGGGTCATCAACTTCTCCACGATAGCGACGAAGAGGTCAGAGGCGTGTTCAACGTCGGACGCCAGAGTAGCGGGAACCATGTCACCCTCCTTTTGGCTATCACCTATGATAGTCCTATCTCTCCTAGATAGATCGGCGACTGCGGCTCAGTTTATCACCTGGCTAACAAAGAAGTCAATGAAAATCATTTAATCAGGCGTCGAATTATCAGAGCGACCCCGAGCGCCAACCCGAAGGCGGCTCCAAAGCGCACGGCGCCTTCCCTGTCCAGCAATGTCTGCACGTCACCGTTGACCGTGCCGGCAAGCAAAACTCCCACTCGTGCGTCGGTGAGATCAGCATCGCGGGCAACAACGATCCCTGCCCCACCCTGCTGGACACGAGCATTGCCAGCGATGAGCCACTGGGATCCGCCGCGATCGATAGTCAACTCCCTTGCCACCGCAAGCCAGGAGCCTCCCATGCTCACGTTGGACTCTCCGGCCATTATGGCGACGGCACCGCCATTCTTGATTTCGGCCCTGTCAGCCTGAACGACCAGAGCCGCGCGGGTGTTTACCACCGTCTCAGGCCGGTACTCTATTCTGCCGCTCGGAGTTGGGGCCGGCTGCCCCTGCGGACCTTCCGTTTCCTGGTTGTCGCCAAGGTTGCCGTGCATGATGCACCTCCGTTTCCCATTTCGGGACCAAGTCGCGAGGGGGTACCCCGCGAACATGGCAGGCGACTTGACCGGCCTGGAGCCCAGCCACACAAACAGACGCCCCAGGCCGCGCAAGGTCATTACTTCTTCTTGGGTCCCTTGTTCTTCATCGGCTCTTTTGCCTGCTTCGGCTTGTCCTTACCAGATTTCTTTCCAGCCACGGTGCCAAACCTCCTTTCCTCATAACGATTAGCGTTCCACAGATAGACTCAGCATTCGGTGCCGTTCACCAGTGCAACTGGGAGCACCTGATCCATGTGCTCAACGGCGATGAAGCGCACCTGCCGCCTCACAGCCGGCGGGATATCGGATAGGTCCTTCACGTTCTTCTCCGGCAGGATGAACGTGGTGATGCCGGCACGGTGGGCCGCCATCACTTTCTCTCTCAGCCCCCCCACAGGCAACACCCTGCCTCTGAGGGTTATCTCGCCCGTCATAGCGACGTCTCTCCGGACAAGCTGACTCGTGAGGGCAGAGATCATGGCCGTGGCGATCGTTATGCCAGCCGACGGTCCGTCCTTCGGTATGGCTCCAGCAGGCACATGGACATGGATGTCTGTTTTCTCGTAAACGTGTTTCTGCACGCCAAGCTGAGTGCATCGCGATCTGGAGTAGGTGAGGGCGGCCTGGGCAGACTCCTTCATCACGTCCCCCAATTGCCCGGTTAGAACCAGACTGCCCTTGCCGTCCATCAGCGCGACCTCGATGGCCATGACGTCTCCTCCCGCGGGGGACCAGTACACGGCCGTGGCGACGCCAACCTCGTCCTTATCCTCCGCGCTGCCACGGAAGTATTTCTGTACTCCCAGGTAGTGAGGCACGGTCTGCTCGGTCACGGCCGGGGGGACTCGCTTGCCCTCTGCAAGTCTTCTGGCGATCTTACGGCAGATGGTTCCGATCTCGCGCTCAAGGCCACGAACACCCGCCTCGTGGGTGTACTGCCTGATGATTCTTTCGAGGGCACCGGTCGTGAATCTAAGCTGGTCTGTCCGAAGCGCATGCTCTGCCAGCTGCCGGAATACCAGAAACTGCCGTGCTATCTGAAGCTTCTCGCCCTCCACGTAGCCCGGAAGCTCGATCACCTCCATGCGATCGCGGAGGGCCGGAGGTACCGGGTCGAGCGAGTTCGCGGTGGTGATGAATATGGTGTGTGAGAGGTCGTAAGGGGCGTCCAGGTAGTGGTCCGAGAACGCATGGTTCTGTTCGGGATCCAGGGCCTCCAGGAGCGCGGCGGAAGGATCCCCTCGAAAGTCTGCGCCAACTTTGTCAATCTCATCCATCATGAAGAGCGGGTTGATAGTGCCGGCAGTCCGCATCGTCTGTATGATCCGTCCGGGCATCGCAGCGACGTAGGTTCGGCGATGGCCCCGGATCTCTGCCTCGTCATGGATGCCGCCGAGGGAGATACGGACAAACTTCCTTCCCAACGCTTGAGCGATGGAGCGGCCCAAACTGGTCTTGCCGACCCCCGGGGGGCCGACGAAGCAGAGAATGGGGCTGCGCATGGACCCGGCTGCCAGCTTCCGTACGGCGATGTATTCCAGCACCCGTTCTTTGACTCGTTCCAACCCATAGTGGTTCTCGTCCAGAACCCTGGCTGCGTGCGCGAGGTCGAGCTGGTCCTCCGTGGAGGTGGTCCAGGGAAGAGAAACGAGCCAGTCGAGGTAGCTTCGGATGACGGCAGATTCGGGAGACGCCGCCGGAGTGCCCAGCAGTCTCTGAAGCTCTGCCTCGGCCTTGCGGGTAACCTCCTGAGGCATGCCTGCAGAGGCGATCTTCTCCTTGAGATCGGCGGCGTCCCTCGAGAACATGTCGCTTTCGCCGAGCTCCTGTTGGATGGCCTTGATCTGTTCCCGGAGAAAGTACTCGCGCTGGGACTTATCCACTTCGTTC